>JBGPHO010000065.1:0-11162 GCA_041484425.1 Gemmatimonadaceae bacterium | reverse complement strand
CGCAGTCCGCGCCCGAGCAAGGTGCGGACGCATGACTCGGAGAGTGTCGGCCAATCCTCAGGGAAGGCCCCGCTCGCGATCGTTCGACCTGTCCGCAAGAGCAGGCGCTCGACAAATGGCAGCGACTGGATCTTCTCCAGGTCATCGATCTCGATCTCCTTCTCGAGAGTCGAGACATCCACGACAATTGCAGGGCCGAAGAAAGCGTCGAGTGACAGCTCGTGCGAGCCCGACCATCCCTCTCGCACATGAAGCGGCGCATCCGCGTGCGTGCCGACGTGTGGGCTCGACGTGAAGGATGACACGTTGACACTCGCGCCCGCCGCCATCGACGAAGCCCACCCACATGTGAACGGGGTGTCGCCCGGCCATTCGGGCGTGTCGGGATTCAGCGTAACGCTGATGTCACGGAGCAGGGGCTCGCTGTCGCTCACGACGACGACCTTACCGGGATCTGGCATCAACGATCGGACAATTGGCTTCGGTGACTATTTTTTCCCAACGAGCTTTTTCGCGGCCTCGACCGTTCGACCTGCCGTGATGCCAAGGTGCTCGTAGATAATAGGGGCCGGTGCCGACGCGCCAAAGCGCTCGATTCCGATGATGACGCCATCGTCTCCCACCCAGCGGTACCAGGACATGGGATGCGCTGCCTCAATCGCGATGCGCTTCACGCCCTTCGGCAATATGCTGTCACGATACGCCTGATCCTGCCTCGCGAAAAGCTCGTGGCTCGGCATGCTCACGGCGCGGGCACGAATTCCATCGGCCTCCAGCTTCTTCTGGGCGTCGAGAATAAGCGAGACCTCGGAGCCACTCGACATCATAACGACCTGAGGAGCACCACCTGGCGTGTCCGCGAGCACATACGCGCCGCGCGCCAATCCGCTGGCGGATGCGTATTTCGACCTGTCGATGAAGGGAAGCTTCTGGCGCGTCAGCACCAGCGCAACCGGACCCTTCCTCTGTTTGAGCGCTGCTCGCCAGGCCTCCGCCGTTTCCGATGCATCGGCTGGTCTGATGAGCGTCATATGGGGAATGGCACGCAACGCACTCAGCTGCTCGATGGGTTGATGCGTCGGACCATCCTCACCCAGGCCAATCGAGTCATGGGTGTAAACGTAGATGACGTGGCGTTCCATGATGCACGCCAATCTCACCGGCGGTCTCATGTAGTCCGAAAAAATCAGGAAGGTCGCACCGTACGGAATGATCCCACCGAATAGCGACATCCCGTTCATGATCGATCCCATCCCGTGCTCGCGAATCCCAAAATGGAAATTGCGGCCGGCGTAACTTTCCGCGGAGAAGCTTGACTCGCCCTTGATGATGGTGTTGGTGGAGCTGGCCAGATCCGCGGAGCCTCCCATCAGCTCGGGTATCTTCTTTCCGATTGCGTTGATGACGATGCCCGATGCGGCGCGACTCGCGACGTTGCCGTCTTTCGCTGTGAAGACCGGGATCAGATCTTCCCAGCCGTCCGGCAGATCACCGCGAAGCCGGCGCTCGAGCTCCTTCGCGAGAGCTGGATTGGCGGTCTTGTAAGCGTCGTAGATCTTTTTCCATTCGGGCTCTGCCTTCGCTCTCTGTTTCCCTGCTGCGCGCCAATAGCTGAGAGCTTCCGGCACGACGTAGAACGGCTCCAGCGACGGATAGCCGAGCGCCTTTTTGGTGAGAGCGATCTCGTCCACACCTAATGCAGAGCCGTGCGCTTCGGCGGTGTCATGCTTGTTGGGACTACCATAGCCGATGTGCGAGCGAACGACGATCAACGACGGCTTCGATGTCTCGGTTTTTGCCGCATCAATCGCGCGGTTGAGGGCGGCGAGATCATTGACGTCGGCGACGTGCTGCACGTGCCAGCCATAGGCCTCGAACCGGGCGCCAGTGTCGTCACTGAACGTGAGCGCAGTGTCGCCCTCGATCGTGATGTGATTGTCGTCGTAGAATCCAATCAGTTTGCCGAGCTTCGTGTGTCCGGCGAATGAGGCGGATTCCTGCGAGACGCCTTCCATCATGTCGCCATCACTGGCGATGAAATACACATGATGGTCGATGATCTTCTGGTCACGGTTGAACACGGCGCCCATGTGGGCCTCGGCCACCGCCATACCAACCGAGTTGCCGATTCCCTGGCCCAGTGGGCCGGTCGTCGTCTCGACGCCGGGTGTGTAGCCGAGCTCGGGATGTCCGGGCGTTTTGCTCTCCCATTGCCGGAACTGCTTCAGGTCATCGAGCGTGACATCGTAACCGGTGAGATAGAGCACGCTGTACAACAACATCGACGCGTGTCCCGCCGACAACACAAAGCGATCGCGATTTAGCCAATTGGGATCGGCAGGGTTGTAGCGGAGGTGCTGGGTCCAGAGCACGTAGGCGAGTGGTGCCAGTGCCATCGGAGTGCCGGGATGGCCGGAGTCCGCTTTCTGAACGGCATCCATCGCGAGAACCCTGATCGCGTTGATGCAGAGATCCTCCAGCGATTGGCCGGATCCCGAAGGTGGAGAGGAAGAAGGAGCTGTTGACCGGAGAGCGGTCGCGGTATCGGCTGGCTCGGACATTAGAAGCGGGGGGCGAGACTCACGTGCTGGTGGTAATAAAAAAGAAAAACCACTGCGAGGAGAACAAGGTCGTAGGTGCTAGGTGTGAGGTAACGCGCACGCATACGCGCGGCGTAACACACCGAACTCAATTCTCATCTGAAGCTAGCTCATACGCGCGCGCGCCGCAGGGCGAGCCATTCTGCTGCTTCGCGTACTTCGCTCGGTACCAGATTGTGGCCGACCAACTGCCATTTGAGAGTAACATCCGCGTGCGCCGCCTCGAAGAGTTCGACCAGTCGCTCGACACTGGCCGCGGGAACGATGGGATCCATGCGACCAGCGGAAATGAACACAGCCGAGCCGGCAAGATCGCTCTTCTCACTCGGCTCGTATACGAGCATTGGCCGGAAGAGAATCGCGCCCTGCAGGATCCCGGGCTCGACGAGCATTACCGTCGATGCGATGTTGGCGCCGTTGGAGTATCCCAGCGCGAAGACACGAGTGGGATCGAGCCGATATGTAACCACTGCGCCGCGAATGAATCGCGCCAGCTCCTGTGCACGCGACCGCACTTCTTTCGGATCGAATACACCTTCGGCGAGACGCTTGAAGAAGCGCGGCGCTCCGGCCTCCAGAACGTTTCCGCGCGGACTCACAATGGCGGCGCCTGGAGCAACGGCTTGTCCGATACCGATCAGATCGTTCTCATCCCCACCGGTGCCATGCAGCACGATGAGCGTCTCGCCGGACGATGAATCCTCCGCCGGCACGAAGCGGTGAATGAATCCGAGATCGTCAGTCATGCATTGGGGCCATGCAGCTCGAGTGGCGTGTGGATGTTGGGGAGAAGCGCTTCGATCTCGAATCTTCGGGGCTCGAGCCAGTCTGGGAGCTTGAGCGACAGACCGAGTGAATCGAGGCGCTCGTCGACTGCGAATCCGGGTGCATCGGTTGCGATCTCGAAAAGAACTCCTCCGGGCTCGCGGAAGTAAATGGATTTGAAGTAATCACGATCCAGCTGCGGCGTGACATTGTAGCCGAGCGTAGTAAGCTCGGCGCGAACCTTCATCTGCTCGGGTTCGCTGGTGCAGCGGAACGCGATGTGGTGAATTGTTCCCGCTCCCAGCACGCCGCCCCAAATGCCGGGCACGCAGCGTAGGTCCACGATTGTGCCGGGCCCGCCGTCGCCACTGGCGTAGCGAAAGATGCTCCCCTGTTCACGGACCAGCCTGAATCCGAGGGTATTAGCGAGAAGCTGTCCGGTAAGCTCGTTGGCGTCGAGCCAGAGTGTGACAGAGTAAAGGCCCCGGATCGCGTGTTCGGCGGGAACCCCCGCTCCGGACCAGCCGACACGGGCTTGAGCGGCAGGGTGCGCGACAAGCTCGCCCATGAATCCTTCGTGATCCTTGAATGCGATGACACGCTCGTCCTCGTAGCGTGCAACTGGCTGCTCGAACTCCACTCTCTTCTTAATGAGTCGCTCTATCCAGAAGCCGACGGAGCTGGGAAGGATTGAAAAAGATGTGACAGCGACCTGACCGCCGCCCTGTCTGCCACGGCGCGCGTCGGGCCAGGGGAAGAAAGTCAGAATGCTGCCCGGACTTCCGGATTCGTCGCCGAAGTAAAAGTGGTAGGTGGTTGGATCGTCGAAGTTCACCGTGCGCTTGACGAGCCTCATGCCGAGGATGCCGGCGTAGAAATCGAGATTTCTCTGCGGATCGCTCGCGATACCGGTGACATGATGAATACCGGCGGTCCGAAAACTCATCGAGGGAATTTACAATGTGACGGTGGATGGCGAGATCGTCGAAGCAAGACCTGCAGAAACGGCAGAAGCGGCGTCCCAGGACCACTTAGCCACCCCTGGCAGGGCCCAGCTCCCGGCAATAAACCAAAGCAAGGCGCGAGTGTGCAAGTGATCCCCTGACACACGTCCCACAGTAGAACCTTCTTCTACTGGTGTCTCATGCGCTCATTCCTTCTCGTACTCGCCCTCGGCTTTCCCACTCTGGTTTCAGGACAAATCGTCGAGGGTCCGCCACGTCCCTGGCCCTGCCCGGTTCCGCCTCCATGCCTTCCGGGACGACCCTGCATCATGCCGGCGTGCGGTATTACGTCGCCAGATGTGGTACGACAGAGTAGTGATGTACGCGTCGACCTTGTCGATCGCGTGCTCCGCTACGAGATCACCGAGACGTTTGTCAATCGCGGAAGCAGGGTAGGTGAAGCGGATTTCATGTTTCCGCTGCCAAAGGGCGCGGCATTCCAGGACCTGAAGCTCTCAATCAATGGCGAGATGGTCGCCGGCGAGACGATGAGTGCCGACCGTGCGCGGCAGATCTATGAAGAAATCGTCCGCCGGCAGCGCGATCCTGCTCTGCTCGAGTGGATGGGATACGGCCTCCTGCGTGCGCGAATCTTTCCGATCGCGCCAGGCGAAGAAAAGAAGGTGGTGGTGCGCTTTCAGACCGTCGCTCCGCGCGAGGGCGATGCCCTGCGGGTCGATTATTTCCGTGGGATGCGGTCGAATCAGCGCGGGATGAACCAGGAGCCGGAGGGGCGCACGTCTTTCGTGCTCACGTATCCCAACGATCCAATATACGGAACCGCGTATTCTCCGACGCACTCGATCTTCGAGCAACGCTATGGGTCGGAGAACTCCGTCGACAGCTACGACGACCGGTCATTCGCGTCGAGCTCTCGGAGGTCGGTGCGTCGGGTTGAGGTGAGGGACGCGCGCGGAGAGGTCACGCTCCTCATCCCAATCCGTCGCTCGACCAGTGCTGCGATCTCGCTGCTGGCGAACGCGCCCGGCAACGACGATGGCTTTGCGCTGATCACGTTGTCACCGCCAGCGGTCCGTCCCCGTGCCGTGCCTCGTGATCTGACCTTCGTCATAGACGTGTCAGGCTCCATGAGTGGCCAGAAAATCGAACAGGCGCGCGCCGCGGGCAAACAGATACTGCGCACGCTGTCGCCGATGGACCGGTTCCGCCTGATCGACTTCTCGAGCGATGTGCGCACATTCCGCAACGATTTCTCGAGCGCGACCCGCGAGAACATCGCGGCGGCGGAGCGGTATCTCGATCAGCTGGACGCCGAGGGCTCGACCAATATCTCGGGAGCGCTCGACGAGGCGTTGTCTACTCCAGTTCAGGCGGGGAGACTGCCAATCGTCCTGTTTCTGACCGACGGCCAGCCGACGGTGGGAGAGCGGGATGCTTCGGTGATTGCGTCGACTGTCGCGAAGCAGCGCGGGTCGCGCAGGCTATTCACCTTCGGCGTGGGTGCCGATCTCAATGTTTCACTGATCGAGCAGCTGGCGCTCGAGGGTCGCGGCACCGCGAGCTTCGTGCGTCCGGAGGAATCGGTGGAGCGCGCGGTGGGAATCGTCGCGAGCCGTCTGACGAGCCCGCTCGTGACCGATGTCCGCGTTCACGCCGATGGCGTACGACTTCTCAAAATGCACCCCTCGGGGCCGGTGGACATATTTGCGGGCGAGGATCTCGTGATACTCGCGCGCTACGATGGGAGCGGCAATGCGGTTGTGCACTTCGACGGACAAACGACCAGCGGTCCGGTGAGCTGGAGCACTCGAGTCAATTTCCCCGAGCGCTCACGCGAGAATCCGTTTGTGGCGAGGTTGTGGGCCACTCAGCGGGTAGGATATCTGAGCGCGGAGAAGAGGAAGCATGGTGGATCGCAGGAGATCGACAACGAAATTCGTGATCTCGGAGAGCGTTTCGGCATTCCGACTGAGTTCTCATCGTATCTCGTGGTCGAGCCCGGGATGAACCGCCAGAGAGTGATAGGGGGTGGTGGAATGCAGCTCAATGGCGTCGTAACTACCGGCGCAGCTACGGCAGCACCTGCTCCGGCGACCGTTCAATTCGAGGCGGCAAAGTCAGCAGCGGCACAGCGTTCTGCGACCAGCCTTTCGGCGGCGGACGCAGCTGTGGGCATCGGTGATTATGCCAGTGGTGGTCGAGGTGGTCGCGTGACTCGAGCTGGCAACGTGACCTTTGTGTTGCGCGACAGCGTGTGGACCGACGTTCGCTACAAACAAACCGGCACGGTGCTCCGCGTGAAGCCATTCTCCGACGCGTACTTCAAGCTGATCGAGCTGGTGCCGGAGCTGCGTGAGCCGTTCTCGGTTGGCGAGCGCGTGATAGTGTCGGGTCGCAACATGGCAATCGAGCTGTCTCCCTTGGGAACAGATCGTCTCACGGATCGTGATATGACCCTGATACGGGATCGCTGGTAATCGAGTGGCTGACGTCGAACGACTCTTCCGAACGTACAACGCCGCGTTGGTGCGATATCTGACGCGGCGTTTGGGGGATTGCGACTGGGCTGAAGATGTGGCACAGGAGACGTTCGTGCGTGCGCTGAGGCAGACTTCGATACAGAACGAGCGCGCCTGGCTGTTCGCGGTGGCGACGAATCTGGTGAGGGACGAGGCGAGGAAAGACATGAGACGTCGAAAGCATCTGGCGCTGCTGGCGGAGGAAGAGCGCGATGAAGTGGTCGAGCCGGAAGAGACGACGCTCGAGCGCGCACAGGAGGCAGCAATGGCGCGCAAGGCGGTAGATGGTCTCGCCGAGCGGGATCGTCTCGCGCTCCTGATGCGGGAAGAGGGATTGGATTACAGCGAGATCGCTGAAGCATTGCAGCTGTCGCCAGGCTCGGTGGGTACGACGCTGTCGCGTGCGCGCCGCCGCCTGGTGGAGACCTACGAAGCGTTGCAGAAGAGTCGAGAAGAGAGAGAGAAGAATGCAGCATCCTGACGAAGGAACGATTCACTCGTGGCTGGACGGGGCGTTGAGCCCCGATGAATCCGCGCGCCTGGAAGCGCACGTCAAAGAGTGTCCTCAGTGTGCGGCCGCAGTGGCGGAAGCGCGCGGGTTCATCGCGGCGTCGTCGCGAATTCTGACGGCGCTCGACAATGCGCCACGTGGAGTGATACCGGCAGCAGCGCCGAAGAAGCGGATCGATCCGATGGTGTGGCGCGTGGCCGCAACCGTGCTCGTTGTCGCGGCAGGCACCCTCGTGGTGGTCCGGGATCGTGCGAGCGACGAGCGACCGATATCGGCAGCTGCCGATCGCGGCACCATATTGGAAAAGCGAGCCTCACTTCCAGAGCGGGCACCGGCGGCTATGGGGCCAGCTCAAATCGTGGCCGACGCGACCATACCGAAAGCGGCGGCGAGCAAAGCGCCAGCAAGCAAAGCGGCAGCGATTGAACTTGCGAGGAAGACATTGGCGAGCGACTCGGGCTCTGGCATCCGGGCGCGCGAGAACAATGAATCGGCCAAAGCAGGGGTGATGATGCAGGCCGGTCAGAGCGCCGCCGGGTCGGGCTATGTTGGAGGAGCAGCGCCGACTACGCAGCCCCTGCTTGCGCCATCACATGTCGCGGGGGCCGTTGCGATGGACGCGGCGACCGAGTCAGAACCGTTGAAGGTCGTCGGTACGCCTCGGAGAATCGGCGTAAGGGTCACACTCTACGAAGTCGCGCCCGGTGACACGGTCACGTTGACGGAGCCAATGTTTACCGCTTTGAACTCGGTGGTGGTAACGGGGACAGCGACCGCATCAGTGGCGCAGCAGGCGACCGGAAAATCCGCGGAGGCTCCGTCAAAGGCGCGAGCCAATGCGCCGACGGTCGTGACTACACCTGACTCGCAGCGCACAGATGCAATTCTATCCACGTCCTCGGCTTCGGCGCCTGCGCCAGCCCCGCAGAACGGGCTCAATTCGATCGCCTGGACTGACCTGGCGACAGGAAACACATTGACACTGACTGGCAGGATATCGAAAGCGCGGCTTCAGGAAATAAAAATCAGGATCGAGCGGGAAAGAGCGACAGCAGCAGCGAAGAAAAACCCCTGACCGCGTTAGTCTTGAGGTGGCGCATCCTGAAGCGCCATCCCCATCGCGTGAAATCCCTTGTCCACGTACACCACGGTGCCCGTGATTCCGGTAGCGAGCGGGCTGGATAGAAAAGCTGCCACTTTTCCGACTTCATCCGCGTGAAGCGGCTCGGTGAGTGGGGAATTCTCGGCGCAATATTCCACCATCTTCTCGATGATTCCGATCGCGCTGGCAGCGCGCGACGCCAACGGACCAGCCGAGATGGCGTTGATGCGAACGCCATATTTCCGGCCGGCTTCGAACGCCAACACGCGCGTGTCGCTTTCCAGCGCCGCCTTCGCGGACGACATGCCACCACCGTAGCCGGGGATCACGCGCTCACTCGCCATGTACGTGAGCGATAGAAACGATCCGCCCGGACGCATCAGCGGCGCCAGGCGCGAGACCATCGCGACCAGCGAATAGGCGCTGACGCTGATCGCGGCGAGATACCCGGAGCGACTCGTCTCCAGCAAAGGCTTTTTGACCTCGGGAGCATTCGCCAGCGAGTGGATCACGATGTCCAGCGAATTCCTGCCGAAGTCGGATTCGATGCGGCGAGCGAGACCATCGATGCTGAAGTCGCCCGTGTCCTTGTAGCGTTTGCTGACACGAATGTCTTCCGGCACATCGGCTAGCGTGTTGTACGCGGCATCGAGCGGGTAGACCTTCTCGAACTGGAGAAGCTGTCCGTCAGATAACTTTCGCGACTCATCCAATCTGCCGCGTTCCAGCAGGTTCATGAAGATGTTGAGGGCGGGAGGCCAGGTCCCTACGGACACGGCAGCCCCTGCTTCAGCGAGAGATTTGGCGATCGCGAAGCCGAATCCGGCGTCATCCGCGACCCCGGCAACCAGCGCGCGCTTGCCGGTGAGGTCGATGTTCAGCATTCGAGTGATATCGCGATTCGAGGCATGATTGACAAGGGGTAAGAGATTTGCATTCGAGAAACGAGATCGAACCTTTCACCGGCATTTTCAAGAGGGGACGTACTTGTTCTCAAAGCTAGTTCGTGCTGCGCTGTTTTCCGTAACGCTCGCCGTTACCGCGCAGGCACAGGTTCAGGACACCATCAACAAGAAGACGCCGCTTTTTGTAGGCAAAGACGCGTTACTGCTGGGCGCATTCGTGCTTGGGACGGCGGCGGTCGCACCGATAGACGTCAAAATCGCGAGTAGGCTTCAGTATCAGGCGACTCAAGAGAACCAGTACCTCAAGCGAGCCGCGACTGGCTTTCGACTGCTCGGCGATCCAGGATCTTTCGTCGCAGGCACCGCGGTGTATCTGATTGCTCGCGCCGGTGGCAACCGACGAGTCGAAGCGCTCGGAATCCATAGCGTCGAGGCGATTCTGCTCGCCGATATTCTTGGCGGTGGAATAAAGATGTTGGCGGGACGACAGCGTCCATACTACGATATCAAGACTCCGAATAGCTTCCAGCTCTGGAGAGGCTTCTCTGGCGACCGGTACCGCTCATTTCCATCCGGGCACACCATCACCGCTTTTGCATTCGCTTCGACGGTAACCCGCGAGTCGCAATTCTGGTGGCCCCACTCGGCCTGGTACGTGGGGACCGCTTTTTATGGGGGTGCCTCGCTTGTGGGCCTATCGCGCATCTACAACAACCAGCACTGGGCCAGTGACGTGATGGCCGGCGCGGCGCTCGGTACGATTGTCGGACTCAAGGTGGTGAAGTACACGCATTCCCACCCCGGCAATCACCTGGATCGCGAGCTCATAAAAGGAAGGCGATCATCGCAGATTCAGGCCAATCCGATCCTCTTCACCATTCGGTTCTGATGTTCGAAGTCGCCCTTACCGCGAGTAATGCTTGACGCTGAATGGAATCTTCATATTAGCAGAGCTGCCGCCGGAGATTGCGGATCAAATCCGCGCAATCAATGAACGCTACGACCCGAAGCTATCGCGATATAAACCGCCACACCTGACCCTCGCAGGATCCTCGGGCGTGGGTCCCATACCTCCTTCGGCGACCGTTGAAGAGCTGCGTGAGAAGCTGGAGCCGATTACACGGGACACGTCGCCGATAACTCTCTCATTCCTTGCTCCACAGAGGTTCATGCAGACGAACATCCTCGTTTTGCCCGTCGATCCGCATGGTCCCCTGAGGATTCTTCACGACAGGATCATCACGAGCGGGCTGCCGTTCACACGGGCGCGGTACACTTTTAGCCCGCACTCCACCCTGAGCCTCTACCAATCTCTCGATGGGAAGGCGATTCGTGAGCTGCTCAAGACCCGAATACCCGAACCGTTTGTGATAAGCGCAATTCAGCTGTATCACACGCGCGATCCACAACCTTCTCGAAAGCTCCTAGAGCTGCCCCTGACCGGTGGATTCAAGAAAGATTGAAATCGCGTGGCGAACAGCCTGGATGAAACTTCTGGGCCGGATGCTACCTGGAGCGAAGGAAACCGCTCTCCCACCCGCGACGAGTTCCGACTATCGCGTGCTGTTCATCCGCTACGAGCGAATCGGCGACATGATCATGGCGACGTCACTCATTCGCAACATCGCGAGGGCGCTGCCGAGCGGAAAAGTGGATGTGATCGCGACGCCGACCACAGCGCCCGTACTCCAGGGGAATCCACACGTCGGCACAGTGCTGGTGCTCGAGCGCAGTTCTTTTCGAAGCTATGGTAATCTGATGAGGAAGCTGCGACGCGAGCGTTACACGGTGATGG
>JBGPHO010000064.1:0-11164 GCA_041484425.1 Gemmatimonadaceae bacterium | reverse complement strand
TTCAAGCTGGCTCCGATCATCCGCCGCATCTGGCAGCAGATGCCACAGCCCAAGTGGGCCATTTCCATGGGCGCCTGCGCATCGACGGGCGGGATGTTCGACAACTACGCGGTCGTGCAGGGAATCGACACGATCATTCCCGTCGACGTGTACGTTCCGGGCTGCCCTCCGCGCCCCGAAGGCCTCATCTACGGAATTCGCATGCTCCAGGAGAAGGTCAAGAACGAGCGGTCTTCGGACGCTGGAATCCGCGACGAGATGGAGCCCGATCCCTCGAGCCAGCTCTACATTCCGCCGTCCATGATCGACGAGCTAGGCGAGCCGTTCGGGAACTCCGTGAACCAGACCAGGTCAGGCCTGTGAGCCGATTCGAAGTCGTGAGAACCGGCGCCAGCCAGACCGGCGCCCAGCCGGCAACGCAGCGGAACGTTTCCCACCGCGGCGGCGAGGCCAACCCATCGGCTAAGGCGCTCCAGGACAAATTCTCCTCGGCCATCAAGCGCGTCTACGTGATCTGGGCCGAGACGGTCGTTTACGTCAATCCGGCGTCGGCGCACGAGATCATCCAGTGGCTTCACGACGATCCGTCGCAGCAGTACGACTTCCTCAGCGACGTGACGGCCGTGGAGTATCGCGACGCGGAGGTGCCGATCGAGGTTGTGTGGCAGCTACGGTCGCTTCCGTACAGGCGCTTCCTGCGGATCAAGGCGCAGCTCCCCAAAGGAACGCCACTCGAGATCACCAGCGTTTGGGACATCTATAAATCGGCCGACTGGCTCGAGCGGGAGTGCTACGACATGTTCGGCATCCGCTTTCGGGGACATCCGGATCTCCGCCGCATCCTGATGTGGGAGCAGTACAAGGAAGGCTATCCGCTGCGCAAGGATTTCCCGCTGCGCGGTCGCTTCAGCCGCTCCGAGCAGCTGCGTCAGGCGCTCGCCCAGAATCCGGAAGCGCGCTATTCGATGGAGGAGCTCACGATCGCCGACGCGTTCGCGGAGCTTCCAGAGGACATGCGCGACAGACTCAGCAAGGGCGAGAGGACGGGCGAGTAGATGTCAAAACGCACAGTCGAAGTGGAGCTCTCGACCTCGGGTCTCGACGCGCAGGGACGGCCGCAGCGCATTCCGCTCGTGACGAACGACGGTGGAGCGGCGGTCGCGCTCCAGCCGCCGCCGGGTCTCGAGCCGGATATCGAGGGTGAGCACATGCTCATCAACATCGGTCCCCAGCATCCTGCCACGCACGGCGTCCTGCGCCTGGTGCTGGAGCTCGATGGCGAGACAGTCGTGCGATGCATCCCGCACATCGGCTATCTCCACTGCGGGTTCGAGAAGATCGGCGAGTACCGCCAATACAACCAGATCATCTGCTGGACCGACCGCGAGGACTATCTCAATTCGATCGGCAACAACGTCGCGTTTGCCCTTGGCGCCGAGCGGCTGTTCGGAATCGAGATCACGGAGCGGTGCAAGGTTCTCCGCGTTATCGCGTCCGAGTTGTCGCGCATCATGTCGCACCTCGTGTGGCTCGGCACATTCTGCATCGACATCGGCGCGTTCACGCCATTCCTCTGGGCGTTCCAGCGGCGGGAAGAGATCTACCGTCTCATCGAGAAATGGGTTGGTGCGCGGCTTACGACGTCCGCAACACGGGTCGGGGGCATGGCTGCCGACATTCCGAGCGGATGGATGGATGGACTCAGGCAGTTCATCCGCACTTTCCCGCACACGCTGGACGAGATCGATCGCGTACTGACGAGGAACGCGATCTGGGTCGGGCGCACTGTCGGACTCGGCGTGATGACGCCGGAAGAAGCGATCAACTGGGGACTCTCGGGACCAATGCTTCGCGCGTCCGGCGTCGACTACGACGTGCGCAAGGATTTCCCGTATCTCGATTACGAGACCTACGACTTCGAGGTGCCGGTTGGCACCAACGGCGATGTCTATGATCGCTATCTCGTGAGGTTCGAGGAGCTCCGCCAGTCGGTGCGCATTCTCCAGCAGGCGGCCGACCGGCTGCCCGACGGTCCGGTGAACATCGACGATCCGCGCGTCATTCTGCCTCCCAAGTCCAAAGCGACGAGCGAGATGGAATCCATGATCCATCACTTCAAGGTGGTGATGGAAGGCCCGCGCCCGCCGATTGGAGAATCGTACGTCGCGGTCGAGAGCCCCAAGGGGGAGAAGGGCTACTACATGGTATCCGACGGTACGGCGAAGCCGGTGCGCTGGAGGATTCGTCCCCCGTCGTTCGTCAATCTCGCCGCAATACCAAAGATGGTCGAAGGCCACCTGCTCTCCGACGTCATTGCCATCAACGCCAGCATCGACATCGTGATGGGAGAGATCGACCGTTGACACCTGACTTGGTCGGCGACCTGGAATCTCCCGATTACGCGTCGCACGATCGTGCGGCGCACGGGCCTTACACTCCGGTCTTCACTGGGGATGTGAAGCGCGAGCTCGACGAGCTCCTCACTCGCTATCCGACGAAGATGGCGGCGCTTCTTCCCGCGCTCTGGATCGTGCAGCGCGAGCACGGTTGGGTGAGCGAGGAGGGAATGGCTGAAGTGGCCGGGCTGCTCGACCTCACGCCCGCCTATGTCAAAGGCGTGGTGACGTTCTACACGATGTACCACCAGCACCCGGTGGGCAAATATTTCATCCAGGTTTGCACTACGTCACCGTGCGGCATTTGCGGCGCGGAAGACGTGGTGAAGGCATTCGTTCGCCACACGAACACCGGTGAGCTGGGCCTCACTTCCCCCGACGGGCGCTTCACCGTAATCGAGGTTGAATGCCTCGGCGCCTGTGGATTCGCGACGCCCGTGATGGTAAACGAAGAGTTCATCGAATCAATGACTCCCGACAAAGTCCCCGAACTTCTCGCACGGCTCCCATAATGGGCTACCCGCACCATCCCCACCCGAGGGAGACGACGGTTCTCTCCAAGCACTTCGGCGAGGCCGATGCGCGCACGCTCGCCGGCTGGAAGAAGCGCGGAGGCTACAAAGCACTCGAGAAAGCGCTGGGAATGCAGCCGGCCGACATCGTGAACGTCGTGAAGGAGTCCGGTCTGCGCGGAAGGGGAGGCGCGGGATTCCCGACCGGCCTCAAGTGGTCTTTCATGAAGCCTGGCGATGGGAAGCCGCACTATCTCTGCTGCAACGCCGACGAATCCGAGCCGGGAACCTTCAAGGACCGCGAGCTGATGCGCTGGACGCCACACGCGCTCGTCGAGGGCTGCGCGATCGGCGCGTACGCGATCGGAGCGGAGACTGCCTACGTCTATATCCGCGGTGAGTTCACCGAACCGCTCCACTGGATGGAGCAAGCGGTGAAGGAAGCCTACGCCGCCGGCATCCTCGGCAAGAACGCGATGGGGAGTGGAAAGCGGATCGACGTGCACGTGCACAAGGGAGCCGGCGCCTACATCTGCGGCGAAGAGACGGCGCTCATGGAGTCGCTCGAAGGTCGTCGCGGCAATCCGCGGATCAAGCCGCCGTTCCCGGCGGTGTCAGGCGTCTTTGGCATGCCAACCACAATCAATAACGTCGAAACGCTCATCGCCGCCGCTCCGATTCTCATGAACGGCGCCGACTGGTACAAGAAGATGTCGCTGTCGAATCCGAAGAGCACCGGCACCAAGCTCTTCTCGGTCTGCGGCAACGTACAGCGTCCCGGCACATACGAAGTCGTGATGGGCTTTCCATTCAAGGAATTCCTCTATGATCTCTGCGGTGGTCCGCTCCACGGCCGCAAATTCAAGGCGGTGATTCCGGGCGGCGCGTCCGTTCCCATCCAGACCATGGAGGAAGCCGAAGCCACGCTCATGGATTACGAGGGCTTCGTTGCCGGTGGGTCGATGCTCGGCTCGGGCGGCGTCATCGTGATCGATGATGCCCAGCCGATGGTGACGGTGATCGCCCGCATTGCGCGCTTCTTCGCCCATGAGAGCTGCGGGCAGTGCACGCAATGTCGCGAAGGCACGGCCTGGACTACCAAGATTCTCGAGCGCATCAGAGACGGCGAGGGAACTGTCGAGGATCTCGACACGCTCCTAGACATCGGCGAGCAGATGACTGGGAAAACGATCTGCGTGCTCAGCGATTCGTGTGCGGTGCCGGTCATATCGGGCATCAAGAAGTTCCGCGGAGAGTTCGAGGCGTTGATTCAGGGCAGGCGCTTTCACCCAGTCACCGCGGCGGTGGCCTGATGGCCGACAGGAAAATGGTGAGCCTGACGATCGAGGGCCGGCCCGTGAGAGTGGCGGAGGGGACGACGATTCTCGAGGCAGCGAAAACCGCGGGGATTCTCATTCCGCACTACTGTTACCATCCGGGGCTTCCGATTGCGGGCGTGTGCCGCATGTGCCTCGTTGAAGTCGAGAAAGCGCCCAAGCTCGCGCCTTCCTGCGCCACCACGGTGACCGAGGGCCAGGTCGTCCACGTGTATTCCGAGAAGTCGCTCGACGCGCGCAAGGGCGTGCTCGAGATGCTTCTCATAAATCACCCTCTTGATTGTCCCATCTGCGACCAGTCGGGCGAGTGCGAGCTCCAGGACTACACCTACCAGGAAGGGCGCGAGGATTCCCGCTACCGCGAGCCCAAGCGCTTCAATCCCGCCGAGGACTTCGGCGGCGACGTGATCTACGTTCCGAACCGCTGCATCCTGTGCACGCGCTGCGTCCGCTTCATGGAAGATGTCGCGCACGATCCGGCGCTGAACGTCAGCGAGCGCGGTGACCGCGCGCTGATCGGCAAATTCGAGGGCAAGGATCTCACTCACCCATGGGCCGCGAACGTCGTCGATCTCTGCCCGGTGGGCGCGCTTCTCTCCAAGGATTTTCTGAACAAAGCCCGCGCCTGGGAGCTCGATCGCACCGCGTCGATCTGCCCCAATTGCACTCAGGGCTGCAACGTGATCATGGAGACGCGCGAGAATCAGGTCGTGCGCATGCGCCCGAGGCCAAATGAACACGTCAATGCGTTCTTCATGTGCGACTGGGGGCGACTCAACTATCGCTGGATGAATGAGAAGAACCGTGCCGAGCACCCAATGGTTCGAGCCAGGAACGGCCTCGTCGCCGCGACCTGGGAAGCGGCGATCTCGGCGGCGGCGCTCGCGCTGAATGGAAAGAAGGTTTTCGTGGCGGCTTCGCCGATGCTTTCCAACGAGTCGTTGTTCCTTCTCACCCAGGTGATGCAAAGTGGGAGCGGAGCGTTCCGCGTCACCGAGGGCGACGAGGCACCTCTGCCGGGCGCCGAGGATCTCGCGCTCCGTCGCGAGCGCGCAGCCAACGTTTACGGCGCCGAGAAGCTTGGCTTCAATAAGACGAAGGATCTGCTTGACGGCCTAGGGCAGGGAGATGTCCTTGTAGTCGCGGGCGAGGATCTCGCCGGCATCGATGCCTCCGCGATCTCCCGTGCCGGCGACGTCATCGTCATCAGTTCCGTCCTTCCAGAAGCAGCGGGCAAGGCATCGGTCGTACTTCCGATCGGGAATTTTTCCGAGGAGGAGGGCACAGTTACCAACCTCCGCGGACGCGTTCAGCGCTTCACGCAGGCGAAGCAAGCCCCCGGTGAGACCCGACCGAGCTGGCTCGTCCTCGGGGACCTGCTCGGCGCAATGGGAAAGCAGGCGAACTTCTTCCTCCCGTCCGAGGTTTTCGCAAAGCTGGCGAGCTCCAACCCGGCATTCGCCGGCCTGAGTTACGACTCGCTCGGCTTCAAGGGACTTCCGCTGGTCGATGCACCGCCGACTGCTCCGAAGGCTCCAATCGCCGTGGGCGCATGAGCGTGCTTCACGATTTTCCGGCGTTTCTCCAGGCGGCAGACCCGAATTTGCCGCCGGTGAGTGGCATGGTGTTCTTCATTTTTTCCATCGTCAAGCTGGTGATCATCTTCACGATCTACATGGTCGGTGTCGCGATGCTCACGCTGGCGGAGAGAAAGATCTCGGCCTGGATTCAGGATCGTCACGGACCCAACCGCGTCGGGAAGGGATGGCTTCAGCCCGCAGCCGACGGTCTCAAGAATCTCATGAAGGAAGAGACGATGCCGGCTGGGGTGAACAAGCCGCTCTTCGTCCTCGCGCCGATACTCTCGTTCATTCCCGCGCTGACCGCGTGGTGCGTCATTCCTTTCGGCGCGCCGATGCCCACGCGCTGGGGACGAATCGACCTGGTCGTGGCGGACCTGCCCGTCGGCTTCCTGTTCATTCTCGCGATCACATCACTCGGAGTGTACGGGATCGTCCTCGCGGGCTGGTCCTCAAACAACAAATACGCGTTGCTCGGCGGCCTTCGCTCGAGCGCTCAGATGGTGTCTTACGAGATCTCGATGGGCATGTCGACGATTCCGATATTGCTCCTCGCGGGGAACGTCAGCCTCAACTCCATCATCAATCAGCAGGCGTGGGGCGGTTGGAACGTGGTGAACCTGACGGTGGCATTTTTCATCTTCATGGTGGCCGCATTCGCCGAGACCAACCGGTTGCCCTTCGATTTGCCCGAGGCGGAATCCGAGCTGATCGCCGGATACCACACCGAATACAGCGCGATGAAGTTCTCGCTGTTCTTCATCGCTGAATACGCGAACATGGTGACGGCGAGCGCGTTGATGGCTACGCTCTTCTTCGGAGGCTGGGACGTGCCGTTCACGGCGCGGGACAACATCGGCCCCTACAGCAAGTGGCTGTCGCTGCTATCAATCGGAATCTTCCTCGCCAAGATTCTGTTCTTTGTCTTCTTGTTCATGTGGGTCCGGTGGACGGTGCCGCGTTTCCGCTACGATCAGCTGATGTCGCTCGGCTGGAAGTTCATGCTCCCGCTCGCACTCGTCTACATCGTGCTCATCGCAGCCGTTATGCTCGGGCTCAGCGCCGCCGGAATTCCGGAAGGCGCGTGGCAGACGGCGATACTTGGTTCCATCAACCTCGGTGTGATCATCGTGCTGTTCGCGATTCTCGATCGCGGGCGCATCATCAGCCCCGCCTACGGAAGAATGCATCCGAGGGAAGTCGAGCGGCTTCGGCAGCTGGACAGACAGCTGGAAAAACGCCATCCCATAGTAACAGAGGCCGGCAGATAATGGCGATCAAGGTGAAGGTGGTCGAGCGGCCAACCGACGACGTCAGCTACATCCGCGCCACCCTCAAGGGCATGGCGCTGACCGTAAAGCATCTCTTCGACGTTCAGGGCCGAGTCACGACGCAATACCCGGAGGAGAAGTCTCCGATCTCTCCGCGCTGGCGCGGCACGCACAGGATGCTGACGACCGAGACCGGGAAGGCGCGGTGCGTCGCCTGTGGCCTTTGCCCGACCGTGTGTCCGGCGAACTGCATCAAGCTGGTGCCCGGAGAGGACGAGGAAGGAAATCGCTATCCGCTCGTGTTCGAGATCGACGAGTTCCGCTGCATCTTCTGCGGATTCTGCCAGGAGGTCTGTCCCGAGGAGGCGATCCATGTTGGCCGCCACTACGAGAACGCCGAATACAGCAGGGAGGGCTTCGTTTACGACCTGCAGCGCCTGATGGATCAGACGCACCCGGTGTGCGAGATGTGGGATCCCGAAGACCCCAAGGGCGAGTGATGGAGCCGCACTACTCGCTCGTCTACGTCTTTCACTTCTATCTGTTCGGAGTCATCGCGCTCGCATCGGCCGTGACCTTCGTGACGCGAAAAAGTCCGGTGACGGCGGCGCTCTGGCTGGTCAACACCATGTTCAGCCTCGCCGCTCTGTACGTGATGCTCGACGCGCAGTTCGTCGGGGTGATGCAGGTGCTGTTGTACGCCGGCGCGATCATGGTCGTGTTTCTGTTCGTGGTCATGCTGCTGAATCTCGGGCACCCAGCGGAGTTGGTGGATGCACGCGGCACTGGGTGGAAGCTCGCCGCCGGGCTGATCGGGCTCGGCCTCCTCAGCGAGATCATGGTGATCGCCAACACAACGCTTCCACCACAGCTTGTCGTGCCGCGCGACTTCAACGAGCAACAGTTTCAGAAGCTGAACGCCGTGGGCATGATAGCGGAGCCGCTCTTCAGGGACTATCTGCTGGCGTTCGAGCTGACGAGCGTCCTCCTGCTGGTGGCGATAATCGGTGCGGTGGTGCTCGGAAGAGGGAGGGCCGCCGGTGCTCGCTGAGTCGCTCGCCCTCACCGCTGCGCTCTTCATCATCGGCGTGATCGGCGTCCTGATTCACAGGAATGCGATCATCATCTTCATGTGCGTCGAGCTGATGCTGACGGCCGTCAACCTTACGTTCGTCGCGTTCTCGCGCTTTTACGGAACAGCGGGTCAGGTGTTCGTCGTATTCGTGATGACGGTCTCTGCAGCCGAAGCGGCGGTGGGGCTGGCCATCATCATCGCGATCTTCCGCCACAGGCAGACGATCAATCTCAAGGACATCAATCTGCTCAAGGGCTGATGCTGCTCCAGACCGCGGTTTCCGCAGCGTCGCAGGTTCATCCTCTCTCCGGCACGATTGCGGAATGGGTGTGGCTGCTGCCGGTCCTGCCGCTCGCCGGATTCGTGATCAACGGGCTGCTATCGCTCGCGGGCGCCCGCTTCGGTCCGACCGATCCGACTGCCGCCGAGCATGATCATCGCGCTGGCGGCACGGCTGACGCGCCCGCGACTTCGCACGCCGAGCATGGCGGTGACGGCGGCGACGATCATGCGGTGAAGCGGCATCGCTGGGCTGGCGCAGTGAGCGTCATCGGACCAGGCGTGCTGGTACTCTCTTTCATCTTGGCCCTTGGGATCTGGCAGGCGATGGCCGGTGCGCAACCGGCCGCCCCATTCATCCAGCGCTACTTCAGCTGGATGCCGGTTGGCGATCTGCACATCGATGCGGCGGTCCAGCTCGACCAGCTGTCGATGGTGATGGTCCTGGTGATCACCGGTGTGGGCGCGCTGATCCACGTCTTCAGCGTCGGCTACATGCGGGACGATCCCGGTTACCCGAGGTACTTCTCGTATCTCAACCTGTTCGTGTTCTTCATGCTGGTGCTGGTGCTCGGCGCCAACTATCCGGTGCTGTTCGTCGGCTGGGAAGGTGTGGGACTCTGCTCCTATCTCCTGATCGGCTTCTGGTTCAACGACAAGGCGAACGCGGACGCGGGGAAAAAGGCGTTCATCGTCAACCGCATTGGAGACTTCGGCCTCCTCGTCGCGATGTTCATGCTGTTCGCGAACATCGGCGTGCTCGATTTCGTCGGGGTGAGCGCCAAGGCGCTCGACCTGGGTGCCGGCAGTGCGCTCGTCACCACGATCTGCCTGTTCATGTTCCTCGGCTGCACCGGCAAGAGCGCGCAGATCCCGCTCTATATCTGGCTCCCTGATGCCATGGCGGGTCCGACGCCGGTCTCGGCTCTGATCCATGCGGCGACGATGGTCACCGCGGGCGTATATCTGATCGCGCGCAGCTCCTTCCTATTTGCGCTGTCACCGGTTGCATCGCTCACGGTCGCGGTTGTCGGCGCGGTAACCGCGATATTCGCCGCGACGATCGGACTCAAGCAGTGGGACATCAAGAAGGTGCTGGCTTATTCGACGATCTCGCAGCTCGGCTACATGTTCGTCGGTGTCGGCGTGGGCGCGTATGTGTCGGGCATGTTCCACCTCGTCACGCACGCCTTCTTCAAGGCGCTCCTCTTTCTCGGGTCGGGCTCCGTGATCCACGCCATGCACGCCGCGTATCACCGGACGCACAGCGACGAGGATGCGCAGGACATGCGCAACATGGGCGGCCTCAAGCGCTACCTGCCGGTCACGTGCGTACTGATGTGGATCGCCACGCTCGCGATCTCGGGAATCCCGCCGTTCTCGGGATTCTTTTCCAAGGATGAGATCCTGGGATCCGTGTTCGCGCGGGCGCACGGATCGACGCTCGCATCGGCGAGCTGGCTCGGAATTCCGGGCGGCACTCTGCTTTACATCATCTACGCGATCGGACTTTCAGCTGCGCTTCTCACCGCGGTTTACATGACGCGGATGATGCTCTACACGTTCCACGGTCCAACTCGCACCGGAACCGAGGAAGAGAAGTCTCTGCACGAAGCGCCGTGGATCATGACCGGTCCGCTTGTGGTCCTCGGGATCCTCACCGTCTTCGGCGGCTGGCTGAATCTGCCCGAAGTCGTCACCGACATCATTCCGCTGGGCCCACGCGAGCTTCTCGCGCATTGGCTCAATCCCGTGGTTGGCGACGCGACGACACGCATCACCGCGGGAGCCGCGCAAGTTCCCGCTGCGAATGAGCAGGCACTGATCGGCGCCGCCGTCGTGATCGCGGTCGCGGGAATCGTGTTGGCGATGGCGCTTCTCAAGCCCGACCGTCTTCCCCGCAAGCGGGACGCTGTGCCGGAGCACGGGCTCGAAGGCGTGGTTGCCCACAAGTACTACGTGGACGAGGGCATCGAGAGAACGATCGTCGAGCCGACGTACGTGGTGTCGCGCAGCTTCCTCTGGCGTGTGATCGACAACGGCCTGATCGATGGTTTCTTCGTCAATGGAAGTGCCGCTCTCGCACGTGGCCTTGGATGGGTAGGATCGCGGTTGCAGACAGGAAATGCCGGGGTCTACGCGTGGGTTCTGGTCGTGGGAGTGCTGGTGATGCTTGGTGCATTCACCCTTCGGTGATCTGATCAATGGCAAGTTTTCTCGACTCGATCGGCTACAACCTCTGGGTGCTCCCGGCGCTGCTGGCGATTCCGCTCGTCGGGGCTGTGATCGTGCTGATGCTGCCAGTCCGCGCGCCGGCGTCGACGGCCGAGGGCGTCGAGACCCCAGCGGCGCGCCACGTTGCACTCTGGCTGTTCGTGCTCGAATTCATCGTTTCGATTGGCCTCTGGTGGTCGTTCAATCCCGCTGATACGGGATGGCAGGCGCCGATAGACATCGGGTGGATTCCGACGTGGGGAGTCCGTTTCACGCTGGGCGTCGATGGGATTGCCCTGATGATGGTGTTGTTGACCACCTTCATCATGCCGCTGTCGGTTCTGGGGAGCTGGACGACGATCCGCACCAAGGTGCGCAGCTATTACGCTCTGCTCCTAATTCTCACCACCGGCATGCTTGGCGTGTTCCTGGCGCGCGACCTCTTCCTCTTCTACGTGATGTGGGAAGTGATGCTCGTCCCGATGTATTTCATCATCGGC
>JBGPHO010000063.1:0-11380 GCA_041484425.1 Gemmatimonadaceae bacterium | reverse complement strand
CAGCTGCGCTTCGTAGACGCCGCTCGCCACCGCCGGCCCGAACGAACGAGCCGGGTTCATCGAACCTCCCGTGAGTGGGCCGATCGCAAGTATGTCCGCCGCGACCACAAACCCGATCGCCAGACCGCCAACCTTGGGGCCTTTCAGATCGACCGCCGTTCCAAAGACTACGAAGGCGAGGAAGAACGTGGCGATCGCCTCGAGGAGAAACGCCTGGCCGCCCGTGATGTCGAGGGCGATCGCCTGCCCGCCGCCGCGCGTGGCGGCGAATATGGCTTCGGGGAACGTCGCCTTGAGCGCGTATCCCGCCGTGATCGCGCCCAGGATCTGCGCGACGATGTAGAGCGCGGCCATCATCGCCTCGATTCGCCTCGCGGCGAGAATGCCGAGGGTGATCGCCGGATTGAAGTGCCCCGAGATGCGCATCAGCGCGCTCACCATCACGGCCAGAATGAGTCCGTGCGCAAGCGCGACCTCGACCAGACCGGCCGGGCTCTGCGAAATCCGCGCGGTCATGATCGCGCCGCTCCCGACGAAGACGAGAGCGAAAGTTCCGATGAATTCAGCGGCGAAGTGGCGCCACGCGTCCCGCATTTGCTGCCCCCTGCTTCGGCAAGATTGATGGGGCCGCGGCGCGTGAGATCGCTAGATCACCCGGCGCAATACCAGCGCGGCATTTATTCCGCCGAAGCCGAAGGAGTTCGTGAGCATGTGCTCCACGCGTTCCTTCCGCCCGGTTCCTGGGAGAAAGTTAAGATCGCAGGCCTTGTCCGCAACCTGAAGGTTGACGGTCGGTGGCAGCCATTCCCGCTCGATCGCGAGCGCGCAGATGGCCGTCTCGATCGCCCCCGATGCGCCGAGTGCGTGACCGTAGTAGCCCTTGGTTCCACTCATCGGAATTCTGTACGCGCGATCGCCCAGCACCTGCTTGATCGCCATCGTCTCGGTGGTGTCGTTGAGCGGCGTCGAGCTTCCGTGGGTGTTGACGTAGCCGATCTCGCCGGCGGACACGTTGGCGTCATCGAGCGCGAGCCGCATCGATCGAGCCGCCTGCGAGCCGTCGGGGCGCGGAGCCGTCATGTGGTGCGCGTCGTTCGTGGTGCCGTAGCCCGCGACCTCGGCGTAAATCTTGGCGCCACGCGATTTTGCTCTGTCGTATTCCTCAAGGATCAGGACCGCCGCTCCCTCGCCCATCACGAATCCGTCGCGATCCTTGTCGAATGGGCGCGAAGCCATCTCCGGCGCTTCGTTGCGCGTCGACATCGCGCGAATGAGCGCGAACGCTCCGAAGCAGAGCGGGGCGAGGGGAGCCTCGGCGCCGCCCGCGATCATCACGTCGGCGTAGCCGTCGCGTATCTGCCTGAACGCGTCGCCGATCGCCATCGTCCCAGACGCGCAGCTCATGGCGTTGGTCGAGTTCGGCCCCATGACGCCGAGCTCGATCGCAATGTTGCAACTGGCCGCGCCGCCGAAGACAGCGAGCGCAAGCGTCGCGTCCACCGCGCGCAATCCCTGTGTGAGGTAGACCGCAAGCTGGCCTTCCGCGTAGCTGATCCCGCCCAGTGCCGTGCCCATGTTGGCTCCGACGCGCTCCCGGTCTTCTTTTGCGAGGTCGAGATTCGCATCGGCGAGCGCCATCTGCGCGCCGACCACGGAGAACTGCGCGAACCGATCGAGCCGCTTGGCGCTTCTGCGGTCGAGGTGGTCGCCCGGAACGAAGTCGTTGATCTCCGCCGCGTTGTGGCTGCGGAACTCCGAAGGATCGAAACGCGTCAGTGACCGGACCGCCGAACGCTGCCGCTCGATTCCGGACCAGAAAATATCACGGGTGGTTCCAATCGGAGTGATTGGGCCGATACCGGTTATGACAACTCTGCGTCGCTTCACCTGTCTCCTTGATTCACAATTCAATCCACCACTGATTTTCGTTTTGCGCGCTCGGCGACTTCCGCGAGTCCCGCCAGAGTGCGGGAAGCGATGCCGTGCACGAATACCGGGCCGATCACGTAGATCGCTGCCCACACTCCAATCAACGGAACGCGCGGCCCGTCCCACACGTGCAGGATCCGTACGTGCGTGCCGCCCGGCGCGGGGGTGAAGGTCCATTCGACGTCCATCCCCTTGGTAATACCCCCGATGTGCCGAAAGCGGATCGACGGATCCGCCCTGTTCACCGACATCTCCGATAGCCACCACGTCGGCCAATTGGCCCGCAGCGGTCCCTTCGAAGTATTGGTGATGTGAAACGGTCGATGGGCGGACATCTCAACCAGTCCACCACCGTCGGCGCATCGATTCCGAAATCTCACGTATCGGTAATGGGACAGATGTGCCGGCCAGTTTTCCACCTTGCTCGCTAATTCAAACATCGTTCCCACAGAGGCGCGAACGAGTCGCTCGTCGATTGTTTCCATCGGGCGTCCAAGCGGCATCGGTCCGAGATCGAGGGGACTCGCGAGATCTCTGGTCATCGATGCACCGGCGCCCAGCTCGTCGTCACTCGAAATGCGCGGCGGCGATGAGCCACCGGCCTCCGCGCAATCGCCTGCTGCACTGTATCCGCAAGCTCCTCGGGAGTGAAACCCCGCATCACGGAGACGACGCCGTCGTGGCGGCTAACGGCATGAAATCGAAGGGGAAACGACAGCAGCCACAGACCGGCGGCCGCGATCCAGCTCCGTCTGATGTCGCTCACGACCACGCGCACGCGCGCGACGCGATCCATTTCTCGCAGCAGCTCCGTCGCCTCCTCGCCGGCGAAGTGATGCAGCACCTGCGAGCACATCACGATGTCGATGCTGTTGTCCGGGAACGGGAGACGCAGCGCGTCGGCGCAGACGGAAAAGTCGACCGACTGTCGGCTGGCGGAAGCGAGCTCGAGGGCCGAATCGAGTCCGATTGTGGTCAGCTCCACGCCGGTCCGCCGCGCTTCCTCTCTCGCGCGACAGGGAATGTCGCCGAGCCCGGTTCCGACATCGAGCAGCGTCGAGTCGCCGGGCACTTCCTTCAACGCTTCCTTCACTTCGTCGAGAGCCGAGCTCATGCCGCCGAATAGAGCATTGGCGCGCGCCACGTCGGCAAGGGAGCGCGTGACGATCGCAGGATCGACATCCGGCGAGTCGAGTATCTCGACGCCTCTCATTCGCCGCGGCGTCAGTATGTCACGCACCGTACTAATGCTCCAGCTGTGCGTAACCGCCGCGGTAGTACAAGAGCGGCGATCCGCTCTCGACGCGTGTCGCTTCAACTTCGCCGAGGATGATCGTGTGGTCGCCCCCATTGTGCAAGGCGAATCGCCGGCACTCGATCACGCCAAGCACGTCGTCGAGAATCGCGTACCCATTCGACGACCTGGTGAAGCCGACGCCCTCGAACCTGTCGATGTCGACGATCGAAAAACGTCGGGCGATCTGTTCCTGTTTGGCGGACAGAATGTTGACCGCGAATCCCGGCGCTGATGTGAGCGCCTGGTACGCCGAGGCGCTCCTCTCAATGCAGACGAGGACGAGCGGCGGCTCCAGGCTCACCGAGGAGAATGCGCTCACGGTCATCCCCTGGTCGGAGCCATCCGCGCTTTTCGTCGTCACGACCGTCACTCCGGAAGGAAACCTGCCAAGTACCGCGCGAAATTCGTCTGGGTTGACGCTCAATTTCTGAATGCCGGAGAAATGAAGAGATTGAAAAGAAAGCGCGGAGTCAGCACCACGCTCGGGGGAATGAAATCTCCCGCCACGCCAACCAGCAGGTCCGCCATGTCCTTGCGCCGTGATAAAATCCTGGCCGCGTTGTTGAGGAAATATGGGTAGGCGATGGCCATGCCGACGATTCGCTCGAGCTTCCATTTGCCGCCGAACTCCCGCTTGCGCGCCCCGTCGTATCCGGAAAGAATCCGGCGCTCGTCCCTGGCCGAGCGGTGCAGCGCCTCCACCAGACATGGCGCGAGAAGCTCTCCACCCCGAAGCGCCGCGTAAATGCCTTCGCCGGTAAAGGGGTCGAAGAAATCCGCGGCGTCACCTACGAGCGCAGCTCCCGGAGCCCAGGCGCGGCGGGAAACACTCGCGAACGGACCGGTCGCACGAACTGGCGTGATTCGCTCTGCCCCGACGAACCTCTCGGCCAGGTGCGGTCGCGACGCGATCCATCGCTCGAAGAATTCAGTCTTGTCGTCGGCGATCTCCCGCGCGCGCGAAATCGGCACGACGACCGCGACGTTCATTTTCCCGTCGCCGACATCAACTATTCCGAAATAACCGTCGTAGTCCACGTGCATCTCGCCCATGTCGGTGACGCCCTGCACCTTCTGGTAATGTGCTACGAGAGCAAGACGCCGGGGCCAGATGCGGCTCGTTTTCACTAGCCCCAGCCGCCGTCCAATGACGGAGCGCAGCCCATCAGCGCCGACTACGTACCGCGACCGGAGTGTGCGCGGCTGTCCCCCGGGCGCGAGAGCGTTGACACCGTTCACGCGCGCCGATCCATTCCTGGCGAGATCGATGACGCGCATGGATTCTTCGACGCGCGCTCCGGCCCTACGGGCGCCGCGCAGTACTATCTCGTCGAGAATCGTCCTGCGTATAGCGAGCCCTTTGTCGCGGAACCCGTGAAAGCCATGATTGGCCGCGAACTCTCCGTTCGCGACATCGCCGCTGGGTGCGCGCACGCTCATCCCGGCCAGATGCGCCGGGTTGCTTCTCTCGATTTCGTCGAGCACACCCATGTCCGAGAGGATTCTGGACGCCTGCGGGCTGAGATACTCGGCGCAGATCTTGTCGCGTGGAAAGCTCGCGCGGTCGAGGACGAGGACATCGACGCCATTCCGGGCGAGCGCCCACGCCGTGGCGGCCCCTGCGGGCCCGCCGCCGACTACTATGACTTCCGCGTCGAGGTGCTGTCCCACTCTATCCGATCGCGCGCGCGACGCGCTGGAACAATCCCATGTATTGCCAGTGTGGCCGCGGCAGATGAAGAACCGATGCCGCGCGCGTGAGGTAAGGAAGAACCATCGATCTGGAGTCGGCCGAGAACATGAACCGCGGGTGATCGGCCGCGAACCGCTTGAGCCGCGCGACCGTGGTGTCGAACTTGAGCCCGCTCGAAAAGTAAAACGCCGGATCGAGCAGCGTGCTGTCGGCCGGGACTACGCCCTCCGCGATAGCGATGCGGTGCAGCGTGGTGCCAGGGTAGATGCGGAGCCCCACGGTGAGATAGACGGCGTCGCCCCTGTGCAGCCGCCACTTCGCGAAGGTGAGAGTCTCCTCCAGGGTCAGGCGCGTCTCCCCTGGTCCGCCAACGAGAAAAATCCAGAGCGTTTTGATGCCATGCTTTTCGACCCGCTCGGCCACCTCTCGCACTTTTGCCGCGTTGAAGCCCTTCTCGAGTTTCTCGAGAACGGGATCGCTGGCGCTCTCGGCGGTTATTCCGAGCGAGCGAAAGCCCGCGGCCTTCATCGCGCCCAGCAGCTCGGATGACGCCGTGGCGGGCGTGAAGTTCGTGGTGTCGAGCTGAACGCCCAGCTTCCGGCGGGTGATCGCTTCGCAGACCTGCAGCGCATGACCCGGCGGAGAATTGAAAGTGGAATCCACGAAATCGAAGTGACGGATGCCAGCTTTCGCCTTCAGCTCCTCTATCTCGTCCGCGACCAGCTCGGGAAGCCGCGTGCGGTATCCCCACCCCTCGACGTTCCGGTAAGTGCAATACACGCACTTGTACACGCAGCCGCGCTTCGTCTGGATCGGAATGGTCGCGCCGTGGCGCTGGTAGCGCGCGAGATCCACCCAGCGATGGAGCGCGGGTCGGGGAAGTGAATCGAGATCGGCGTCTTCACCCGGAGGCGTGAACACGACCGTTCCATTCCGGTCGCGGACGAGTCCGGGGAGATTCTCGACGGGCGCGCCGGTGCAAAGAGCATCGACCAGCGCCACGCTCGCCCTCTCGCCGTCGCCGGCGACGGCGTAATCGACGGCGAGATCTCGAAACAGCGCCTCAGGCGCAACTCCAAATGCGGCCCCGCCCGCGATGACTTTCGCCGCGGGCGAGGCCTGGCGGAGCGCGCGCAGGACGTCGCGCGCCTCCGGAGTGTAATGTCGAAGAGCAATCGCATCGCTGTTGTCGATGTTGCGAACTGAGACGCCGATGATGTCCGGCCGGAACGCCCGAGCCGCGGCCCCCGCGCTCGCGACCGGGTTCCTCGCGAAGCAGAGATCGAGGAATCGCACGCGATGCCCGGCCGCGTCGAGCGCGGAGGCGACACACGCCATTCCGTTTGGCACCACGGGGTACGGCTGCCGCTCGCGATTGGTGCTCACGAGCAGCACTCGCGCTCCGTCGTCTGTAGTCATTCCAGCGTTCGATTTCATCAATACACCACGCGAGTACTCGTCCTGCTCAAGACAGAAGTAAAGCTACAAGCGCGCCCACACCGGAGCAGACCGCATTGACGGAATCGTTGTCGAGTCCCATGAGACCGCCCGCATGCCCGGTCGGCGTGCCGCAGCTGTGGACGAGCCGCTCCGTCGACATTTCGCACAGCTCGCACCAGCGCTGTGACTGGAGCGTGGCTCCCACGAGGGAATCTGCCAGACCGCCGGCCACACCACCCAGTGCCACGGCGGCGAATGGAACCGGCCAGTTCGCCAGCGTCGCCGCCGCGCCGATGAACAGTGCTCCGCCAAGTCCTGCCGCCGTGCCAACCAGCGTAATGCCCCCCGATGTGCCCGGTGCAACGCGTCTGCCCGAGACTATCGATATTGGATCGCCCCCCGCGAACGTGCCGATCTCGGTTGCCCAGGTGTCCGCGCCAGATGCAGCAAGCGCGCCTGCTCCAATCGCATACCAGATCGGTGATGGGGCGAGAAGGGATCCAAGCGCCGCGGCGGCGTACATGCCGCCGTTGGCGAGCACCTGACGGACATCTCGCTCGGCGCCTTTCTCGACGATCGGGCCCACGCGCTCGGCTTTACGCCGCTCACCCAATCTGGACAGCGCGCTCACGGAGACGAACATCGTGAGGAGGAGCACGCCCCAGCTCCAGCCGGCGGCGAGCGAGATCGTCCCCACCACCGCGGCCGCGATCGCGCCGCTCGTCGCAAGCGTGCGCGCACGACGCGCCGCGAGCGCAATAATAACCGAGAGCGCGGCGCCAATCACCGTGCGAGCAAGCACGTCAGTCAGCTGTGCGGACCCGGTACTTGATTTCCAGCGAGCGGCGACTTCACGGTCTCCTGCTTGAAGGCGATTCGAGCGACGGTTAGCTTGCGCTCTCCGCCTATCAACTAAATGCCCGGCACTGTAAATCCCATAGTCCCGCTCAGTCTCCTCGAAGCCGTCCGCACGCTCGACATTCCGGAAGGAGACGATGTCGAGGTCGAATATGTGCAGGAGCATCGCAACAAGCGACTCGGACTGAGCGATACGGTGATCGCGCAGATCCGGCGCTACAAGGAAGCGCTGAAGCGCAATCAGCAGATCGCGATTGACGACACGAGCGGCATCGCCCGCCTGATCGGACGCAGACCCGACGCGGAGGGGATCTTCACCCGCGCCGGCACCATCGTCGCCAATCGCATGTACCTGATGATCTCCGCCACGAGGCGGCAGATCATCCACCTGCTCCCAGGATTTCTCGCGCGCCCGCTCGCCTTCCGCCAGGTGAAGAAGGCGGGAAACAAGTACCTCGGGGCGTCGGTGCGGCGAGTCGGCTCGTCGATCGTCGTCGGTATCAAGGAATCCGTCACATTCGGCACGGCGCCCAAGGGGATCGGTTGCCTCTACTACGAGTCGGCGCTGAGGGAAATGCTGAGGCTGCTCGTGAACGGCGGCGGGATGATCGATCACGTGCACTGCCGCGAGCGAGGCGAAGACATCTGCGAGTGGCGCGCGGAATGGCGCGCTGTGAAGAGCACTCAATAGACGCTTTCAGTGCTGCAGCCTGAATCTCTGCCCGCACTCCAGTCCGCGCTCGATCGAGCCGGGCTTGACGGCTGGCTCCTCTACGATTTCCATGGCCTGAATCCCGTGGCGGTGGGCATGCTCGAGCTGCCCGGGATGACCACGCGCCGATTCTTCGTCTACATTCCGCGCCAGGGAGCACCAGTCGCGATCACGCACGCGATCGAGCAGGGTCCGTGGGCCGCGTGGCCGGCAAAATGGCGCAAGGAGAAGTACAGCAGCTGGCGTCTGCTGGAATCGCTGCTCGGCGGGCTGGTCAAGGGAAAGCGGGTGGCAATGGAGTACTCGCCCGGCGACGCCGTTCCATATCTCGACCGCATTCCCGCGGGAGTGCTCGAGATGGTTCGAAACGCCGGCGCGACCGTCGTTTCATCGGCCGATCTCGTCTCCAGCTTCTACGCCGTGTGGAGCGACGAACAGCGCGCATCGCACGAGCGGGCAGCGCGCGTCGTGGCGATGATCGGTCAGGAAGCGATTCGCCTGGCGGGAAGCCGCGCGAACGGCGCGTCTCCGCTCACCGAATACGGGCTCCAGAGCTGGATCAGGGAAAGATTCGCGGCCGCCGGGCTGGAAACCGATCACGGCCCCATCGTCGCGATCGGACCGAACGCCGCGAATCCTCACTACGAGCCCACGGCCGAGAAATCGGCCACGATTAATCGCGGCGATATCCTGCTGGTGGACCTGTGGGCGCGTGAAAAGGCCGGAGTGTTCGCCGATCAGACCTGGATGGGATCACTCGGCCAACCGAGCGAACGCGACAAGGTCATCTGGCTCGCGGTGCGGGACGCGCGCGACGCGGCGATCTCGCTGCTCCAGCAAAGAATCGGCGCGCACAAGCCGGTGCGTGGTGGCGAAGTCGATGACGCCGCGCGCGAAGTGATCACGAAGCGCGGCTACGGCGAGCTCTTCATCCACCGTACCGGCCACTCGATCGACCCGCGGGACCTGCACGGCTCCGGGCCGCACATCGACAACCTGGAAACTCGCGAGGAGCGGACCCTGACCCCAGGCGTAGGCTTCTCGATCGAGCCGGGAATTTATCTCGCCGGAGACGTGGGCATGCGCAGCGAGGTCAATGGCTTTATCGGCGCGGACGGCGTGCTCATCACCCCGGCCGACTATCAGAAAGATCTGCTGATCGTCTAGCGGCCGATGACGTCCCACACGGCTGGGTCCTCGAGTCCGAGGCGCCACAGCGCAAACGTAGTCACGCCCAGCTCTCTCGCTTCGCGCACTAAGGTATCGAGGAGCACGCGGTCGCTCACCCAGATCTCCCAGCCTTCCGGCGAGACCGCGTGGAGGGTTGCCGATGCGTGGTCGCGAGTGAGCGGAGTGTTCGTCATCGTCGTAAGTCGTCGCGCGTCGTCATAGCTGATGACCTCCGTCGCCGCGCTTCTGCGCCACCGATAGCCGTAGAGAGGGAAGGCCGCGACGATCCTCGCCGCTCCGACTTCCGCGACGCGCGTGCCGAGGTTGCGATTGACCCAGTCCACGGCCGCAATGGGTCCAGGCGGAGAAGTAGCCCAGTGCTGGTCGTACAGCACCGGCATGATTAGATCAGCGGACTGCAGGAGAAGGCCGGCGGGATAGGCGGCGGTGTCGCCCGCCGGAACCGCGATGACGACTGTCGAGACGCCATGCGCGCGTACGGAGTCAGCTACTGCCTTCGTGACAGTCAACAGCTGGTCCAGATCGCGCGGCGTCATTCCCTCAAAGTCGATGACGACACCGTGATATCCACCCGAATCAACGAGAGACGCGATCGAGCCCGCGGTCAGCGCCGACACCTGCGCGTTGTCGCCGAGTCCGCGGATTACTTCGGGATGAAAGCGACTGCCGACGTACGTGGTGATGAGCGCCATCGCTCGCGGCGCAACGACCGGCTGCTTCCCAATGCTGTCGGGATAAAGTTGCACGGGGCGAAAGCTGGTGGTGTCGAGCGCGATCCAGCCGGTGATCACGCGCTCGAGACTCGACCCGTGCGCCTCGACGGATGCATCGCTGTTGGGGTCCCACGGTCCGGTAAAACCCCAATACGCCGGCGGCACCCGCGGCTGCGAGGGAAGGTGCGCGCACGCGGTTAGGAGTGCGAGCCCAATCTGGCAAAGAGCACGACGATTCAGGCGCACAACAAACCCGTCCGAGCGAGCGAAGCGCGGTGTGTCGGCGCCGTGAACGCGGCAACGCGTGCGTAGCTCCTTGTGTCGGAGCGGTCGACGCCGCAAACTCCGGCCTCATGAGACATCTCTCAACCTACTTTGCGATTGTCGCGCTCGCACCGGCATTGCTCGAAGCGCAGGGCTCCGCGGATCTGGTTCTCACCAACGGCAGGATCTACACAGTCGACAACGCGCGGCCGCACGCTTCCGCTCTCGCCGTTCGGGGCGGACGCGTCCTCTTCGTTGGGTCCGATGCCGAGGCGAAGGTGCTCGCCGGTCCGTCCACCCTGGTCATCGACCTGCACGGCGCCACCGTCGTTCCGGGAATCGTGGACGCGCACGCCCACCTGCTCGGGCTCGGAAATATGCTGCGGCGGGTAAATCTCGCCGGATCGACATCGTATGATGAAGTGATCGCTCGCGTCAAAGCGTGGGCAAAGGATGTACGGCCGGGCGAATGGATCCAGGGCAGGGGATGGGACCAGAACCGCTGGCCCACCAAAGACTTTCCGACGCACGAGCTACTCTCTCGCGCTTTCCCGAACAATCCGGTCGTGCTCACCCGCATCGACGGACACGCCCTGCTCGCAAACGCGAAGGCCATGGAGCTGGCGCACGTCACCGCGTCGACTGCCGATCCGTCGGGCGGACGGATCGTAAGGCTGTCGTCTGGCGCGCCATCGGGGGTCTTTGTCGACAATGCGAACAGCCTGATTTACCGCGCGATCCCCACTGCGACGCGCGCGAACACTCGAAAAGCGATCCTCGCCGCCATCGCCGAGGCCAATCGCTGGGGGCTGACGGGGATCCACGATCCCGGAGAAGACGCGAAGACGATCGGGATCTACGAGGAATTGGCGAAGGCGGGTAACTACACCCTGCGCAACTACGTGATGCTGAGCGATCCGGGCGAGCCCGGGTCGGCGGCGACGCTCCGGAATCCGTACATCCAGCGCGGCCCGCAGAGCGCGCTCTACGACGGACATCTCTGGATTCGCGCCATCAAGCTCTACGCGGACGGCGCCCTCGGCTCGCGCGGTGCTGCCCTGCTCGCGCCCTACAGCGACGAGCCCTCCAACTCCGGACTTCTCCTCTCCACGCCCGAGCACATCGAGGCCTGGGCCGAGACGGCGCTCCGGCGCGGCTTCCAGGTGAACGTGCACGCGATCGGAGATCGCGGCAATCGCATCGTGCTCGACGCCTTCGACTCGGCGCTGAAGAAAATTCCGAAAGCCGATCACCGCTTTCGGATCGAGCACGCGCAGGTGCTG
>JBGPHO010000062.1:0-11485 GCA_041484425.1 Gemmatimonadaceae bacterium | reverse complement strand
GTGACCTCGGCGTCCCAATGGCTCCAGCGAGCACTCGGGTCCACGCCGTGATCGAGCAGCCATTTCACGGCCGCGGCGCTATTGCGCTTGGCCATCAGGTGCAGCACGCCGAAGCTCGCGCCACCGGGCGCGACCACGCCGCGGTTTTCACTCAGGATCCGCGCGGCGATTTCCCACTCGCCCAGCGCAAGAGCGGTGAAGAGATCCATCGGACCGCGCGCGCGGATCATCTCCATCACCGCGCGATCGACGTCGGGCGCAGTCGCATACGCCGCCGCCGGGTAGCCAGTAGCATCCTTTGCCAAGGGATCGGCCCCCAGCTCCAGCAGCAGCGCCACCATCTCGGGACGATTCTTCAGCACGGCGAAATGCAGCGGCAGGCGGAAATCTTCGTTGTGACTCTGCGGTCTCCTCAGCGCTGCGGCGTCAGCCCCCACGATGCGCCGAACTTCGTCCGCGAGATTCAGCGAGATCGCGGAGAAGATGTGGTGCCGCGCGCCGCGACTGACAAGAAAATCCGCGACTGCGCGATGTGTGGCGTCGTCGCATCCGTCCCAATCCGTTGCCCAACCGATGACCTCGAGCTCGTGGTCGTCACCGTGCCCGACGACGTCGCCTCCAGCGTCGGCCAGTCGCCGCACGACGTCCAGATGGCCGGCCGCCGCGGCCCAGTGCATCGCATAAGTGTTGTCTCCCTTCTCGCGGGCGTTGACATCCAGCCCGCGCTCGATGAGCACATCCACGCTCGCCAAATGGCCGGCGGACGCCGCGACATGCAGCAGCGTGTGCTCGTACGGCTTGTTGCGGGCCTGGAGTTTCTCCGGGTGCTCATCGAGCAGTGCCGTCAAAAGTGCGACGTCGCCATTCTGCGCGGCGTCGAAGAGCTGCCCATCTATGGAAAGCGAATCGATGTGCGCCTTGAGCGCCCTCCAGCTCGGGAACCCGTACTGCTTCGCCAGATCGAACTGCGCATCGGCCAGCTTGGCGGACGGATTCGACTTTCGCAGCTCGTCGAGTTTTCGCTTGGCCTGCTTGCGAAGCCAGTCGAGGTTGGGCGCGTCCGGAAGTGACAGCGGCACGGACGCAGACCCGGGAGTCTGTTCAGCCATGAGATACCTTCCTTTCCCGGAAAGGGAGCAACCCCTTTCATGCCGCCCGTCGTCCGCAGTATGGGCGAGGATTAGAAGGTCATGTTGGAACGACAGGGGCGGGTTGAACCCTTTACGCGGACCGTCGGCCGCCCTCGCGGCGCTGGCTAAATGGTAGCCCGCGACGGTGAGTGCGACAAGGACGAGCGGACGCGCCGGCCAAGGCTCCGCCGGCTTGAAGCAAACGCGGGTGCAGCGCCCATATTAGACGCGTCGAGGTCAGGCACATGTGAACGGAGAAATTGCTCGATGCACCGTAACGCGGAGCTGATTCGCAAGTTCTACACGTCTTTCGGAAATCGTGACGCGCGTGGAATGGCCGCCTGCTACCATCCCGCCGTCAGGTTCTCGGACGAGGTTTTTCCAGATCTCGAGGGGGCGCGAGCAGATGGGATGTGGCAGATGCTTTGCGAGCGCGGGAAGGATCTGAAGGTCGAGTTCCGCGACATCGAGGCTGACGACTCAACAGGGCGGGCGCACTGGGAGGCCTGGTACACGTTCTCAACTACCGGCCGGCGGGTTCACAACAGGATCGATGCCCGCTTCGAGTTCAGGGACGGAAAAATCATCTGGCACCGAGACAGCTTCGATTTCTGGGCGTGGGCATCTCAGGCACTCGGCCCGACAGGACGGCTGCTCGGTTGGTCGGGCTTTCTGAAGAATCGCGTCCGCACGGAAGCGGCCAAGAGCCTCGCGGCTTTCTTGCGTGAGCGCGCGCACAGCGACGTCCAACGGTGACATGATCCGCGCTGCTTACGCGGTGCGACTACAGCGACTACGATTAGCGGCTAGGCCAGGACACTACAGAGGGGCATCGATGCGTTCAGGATTTGCTGCGGGTTTGATGGGTATTGGCGGGATTCTTCTTGCGTTTGGCGCGGTGATCGTCGTCCTCTCGTTTTTCGCCAGGCAGGGGAGCGATACGCGTCTGGAGTTGCCGGCGATGACTATGGCGGCGGTGGCGGCTCTCGTGGTCGGCGCCGTCTTCTTCGGTGCGGGTTATCTCCTCGGTCGCATGGGCCGGAATTCCGACCAATCCACAGGCGACCGCAGCACGGCTTAACTCCGTAGCAAATGCTGCCGAGCGACTATCCCGGCGCGATCCGTGACGGCATTGCCGCGCTCAACTGGGGCGGAGCGGCGTTGGAGCGGGCGTTGCAGCGCATCCCCGAATGGGTGGCGGAACAGGCTCCTTTCAACGAAAAGGCTCTCGCCGAGGCAAAGGAAAAAGCAAGGCGAGAGCGTTTACAGTTGACCGTGTCGTTCCCCGACGCCGCCGATTGGAAGCGTACCTTCACGGATCAACGGGCAGAAGTAAAAGAGTTGGCGACTCGCCTCGAGAGACGCACACAGGCTGACTGGCAAAGCGGAGACGCTGCTCAATACTTCAGCGGACTGGAGCTGAAGATTCTCGAGAGCTGGGCACACGGCACCCATGACAGCCTCATCGCCTGGCTCGGCGAGAAGCCGGAACAGATTCAGCGACGCAAGATGGAATTCGCCGGGCTCGGAAAATGGCTGCGCGACTATCTGGACGCCAATGTGTGAGATCGCACTCTGAATTGGCGGCGCTCACCCCTTGATGGTCTTCGACGCCTCATCCCAGGTCACAGATCCCCCTCGAAAGTACGACTCGTTCGCCATGTGACACGCCAGCGCCGCGTGGTGGCCGAACACCACGTCCTCGACGACGGGCTTGCGTGAGCGCACGGCGTTGAAGTAGTTCGTGAGGTGTGGTCTGGTGTCGTCGAAGTCGGGCATTCGGTACGAGATCGATTCCTGAACCGCCAACTTTGCCAGCTTCTCGTCGTTCTCCTGATGCCACTTGCGCTCGTACTCTTCGCGCATGGCACGGGGAAAACTGCCCGTGTAGTAGCTGGGATAAGTGTTGATCCCCAGCTGCGGCGTGAAGGTCAGGCTGGACCCACCGACCTCGAGAAGCCCCTTAGTCCCCTGAATCCGATAAGTCTCCGGCATCTCAGTCGCGAGATTGAGCCGCATGTAAACCGGAAGATCACCGAAGTAGTACACGACCGCGTGCACGTCGGGCATGTTGCGTCCATCCTTCCAATGCCTGATTCCTCCCACCGCCGACGCCAGGCGCGGTGCTTCGTTGATGCCGACCATGACCATCATTCCGCTGATCAGGTGGACCAGCAGATCGCCCGCGACCCCCGTTCCGTATTCCTTCCAGCAGCGCCAGCGCGCGAAGATCAACGGATTGAACGGAACCTTGGGAACATTCCCCTGCCAGGTGTCCCAGTCGAGGTTCTGAGCAGAGAGATCGAACGGCGGCGGATACTGCCAGGCTCCGGTTGGATCGTTGCGGCCCATATACCCTTCCACCAGCATGAGATCGCCGAGCATTCCCTGCGCGATCATCTCCTTCGCCTTTGCGCAGACCTGGGAGCTCACGCGTTGCGATCCGATCTGCACGATGCGGCCACTCTTCTTTACAGCATCCACCATCGCCACGCCGTCGGCAGCGCTGTGCGACATCGGTTTCTCGCAGTAGATGTCCTTCCCTGCGCTGACCGCGTCGATCACGACCTGGCGGTGCCAGTGATCGGGAACCGCCGCCACAATGCAGTCGATGTCCTTATTGTCCAGCAGCTCCCGATAGCGCCGGGTGACCGGCAGATTGGGCCGGACGATTTCACGGGCAAGAGTGTGCCGGCCGTCGTAGAGATCAGCGGCCGCGGCACATTCGACTCCCGGAATCGTGATCGAGGTGCCGAGCAGCCCGGAGCCCTGCATGCCGATACCGATCATTCCGAAACGAACTGTGTCGCTGGGGGCAACGGGTCGAGGGGAAGCTTGGAGTGGCTCCGGATTCAGGAGAATGCTTTTCGCCGCCAGCGATCCGCCTGCGGCGGCTGCGCTTACCTCGAGAAATTCGCGTCGCGAAAAATTGCTCTTCGTCATGGCGTCTCCTGGAGTGATGGTTTCCGCCTGCCAGTGCGTCAGCCTGTCGTTTGTTCCCACAAACAATATCCTTTTCGGCGTGATTCCGCCGGACCGGGCACCCCATGCAGACGATGCACTCTCGAGAGGCCGAGAGCCCGGACATGGTCGACCGGAATAACGTCGGTCTGGTGTCCGAGCCCGCCTGACGTTACGCTGGGACCGCCCCTAAGCTCTTAACCTCAAAGTCATGGAGGATTTGCATGTCCGCGCGACCTATTACGCACTCGATGACCGCTACGGCGTTCACTATTGAAGGCTACCGCGCTACCCGAACGCTCGGCGTCGTTCGTGGCGTGACGGTGCGGTCCAGGTCCATATTTGGAACCATCGGCGCGTCACTCCAGACTCTGGCCGGCGGAAACATTTCCCTGTTCACCCAGCTTTGAAGAGAACACGCGCTGAGGCTTTCGATCTGATGCTGCAGCACGGCCAGGAGCTTGGCGCGACCGCGGTGATCGGGGTCCAGTATGACGCCACCGAAGTGATGCAGGGCGTAACCGAGGTTCTTTGCTACGGCACCGCGATCGTTGCGGATCGCATATAGGGGGATATCACATGGACCGCCGAACATTTCTCTCGACGATCGGGCTCGCGGCAGTCGCGCCACAGCTGGCGTGCGCGCCGAGAGTAGCTAGCATGACCGCTGGCCCGCGCCGGCTCAATCGAGTCGGGATTCAGCTTTACACTTTGCGCGATGACGCACGACGTGATCTCGAAGGCACGCTGGGCAATATCGCTCAGGCCGGTTACAAGGACGTCGAGCTGCTCAGCTCGATGAACAATTTCGGGATGCCGCCGGCACAATTGCGATCCGTTCTCGACCGCAACGGACTCCGAGCGCCATCTACGCATCTGAGTGGCGAGTCGTTCGATGATCTCGATCGCCAGATCGACACGGCGAAGATACTTGGCCACGAGTACCTGGTCCTCGCGAGCCTTCCCACCGACAAGCCGACGCTCGACGACTACCGGCACTGGGCCGATCGCCTCAATGAGGCGGGACGCAAAGCGCTCCCGAGCGGTATCAGGATCGCGTTTCACGACGAGTCCGTCGATTTCAGGAAGATCGACGGCGTCGTTCCCTACGATTTGCTCGCGGAACGCACCGACCCCGCCTACGTGCGCCTGCAGCTCGACACCGGAAACCTCGCCCTGGCCGGCGGTGATCCGCTCGCCTACCTGAAGCGCTATGGCTCACGCTACTGGCTCTTTCACATCAAAGACGTTCCGGCAATCGGCGCGGAGCATGACACTGACCTCGGAAAGGGCGTGATCGACTTCAAACGTCTGTTCGCGAACATCGATCACATTGACGACAAGTTCCTCTACGTCGAGCAGGAGTCATATCCTGGCACTCCTCTCGAAAGCGCTCGCCGCGACTATGCATACATCTCTGCGCTCACGTTCTGAGCGACGGCGCCGAAGGGCTGTTGGAATTCCAATCATTGCCATCGCCTTCCTCGTGGCGTGCGGTGGCAGCAATCCAGTCGGGATTGCGATTGTTGGAAGCACCAGTCGCACTTTCACAGTTCCCGCCGGCAGTCAGTTCAGTGTGACACTCCAGACAATCGGACCGGGAGAATACTCGAGTCCTCCGGCTGTGTCGTCGTCTGTGGTGCGATTCCGAGATGTGTCGGATGTGAGCCCGTTCGTTCCCGCTGGTCCCACTCAGCGCTTTCGATTTGTCGCGGCGGCCCCGGGCGAGGCGATCGTCACGTTCACGCACACGGACTCGAATCCCATTGTCGAGGATACCGTTCAGGTCCGGTGACTTCTGTAAGGAAGCGGCCTCTCTGGCGGTGCCCAAAGTGCGGGCACCGCTTCGTAACGAAGAATTTGCAGGCCGAATCGCCCGGAGATCGGGGTCAAATCTCAACGAACAGTAAGTAGCCGAAACCCCTCTAGCTTCCAGTTCAGTGTGCCCGCAAGTTCGAATCACGACCAGACTTTCCACTGGTCGTTACCTCAGAGGAGGATCGCATGCCTACCTACATATCACTCCTGCGGTACACTCAGCAGGGAATCACCGCAGCCAAGAGCGCTCCCGCGAGAATCGACGCGGCGAAAGAGGCGTATCGCAAGGCCGGCGGTGAGTTCAAGGCCATCTATCTGACAATGGGACAGTACGATCTCGTTGCGATAGCCGAGATGCCCAACGATGAGGCTGTAGCCCGAATGGCGCTCGCGTTGGGCAGCCAGGGCAATGTCCGCAGCGAGACGTTTCGAGCCTTCACCGAGGCGGAGTACCGAAAGATCGTCGGGACACTGCCGTAGCTATCTCTTCGCTCGGCCCTCGTCGGCAGACCATCTATCGATGCGAAATGGAGAGAGATCGAAGCTCGTGCTTCCGGTAGTGACAAGCTCCGCTTGAAGCTCGCCGATCGCGCTCGCGAATTTGAATCCGTGTCCCGAGCACGGGCTCGAAACGAGCACCTGCGGATGGAGCGGATGGAAGTCGATGATGAAATCGTGATCCGGCGTGTTGGTGAAGAGGCAGGTGCCGCGGTCATGAACGGGCGCCCCGGCGAGGTTCGGCAATACCGGACGCAGCGCGGCGCGGAGGGGCTTCACTTCGTCGTCATTCACCGTCCGCTCGACCCTGTCGGGATCGCGCGATGTATCTCCCGAGTGCATCACCGACGCCTTCACACCGCGAGGAAGTCGAGGGAAGCCGTAGCAGATGTGGCCGGCCTTGTATTCGTAGGCGTAAATGGGAAATCGATCCGCTTCGTACGCGCCGGCCGGCCCGCCGGGCTCGAACCAGAACACTGATTGACGCTCGACCGTGAGCGGCAGCCGAAGATCACGCGCGAGTCCGCTGTTCCATGCTCCCGCGGCAAGCACCAGGTGATTCGCCGCGTATGTACCGGCGCCAGTTCGTACTCGAACTCCTTGGCCATCGGGATTCCATTCGAGCACCGGCTCGTCGAAGCGGGTTTCCGCGCCGGCGGCGCGCGCAGCGTCGAGATGCGCCTTGTTGCACCCCTCCGGATCCAGATAGCCGGCCCGTGGGTCGAACACGGTAACCAGGTTCGACGCAAGCTCAAATGCCGGGAATCTCTCGTGAACCTGCGCCGGAGTCAGAATCTCGTGCGGGAGATTGTGTTCGCGCGCGCTTCGCAGAGTGCCGGGAACAACCATTCCATCGCTCGGGCCGATCATGAGCCCGCCCGTGATCTTCATCAGCGATTTTTGGCTGGTCTCCTCCAGCTCGCGCCACAAGGCGTGCGCTCGCCGAACGAGCGGCACGTACAGCGGATGCTCGAAGTAGGTCTCGCGAATGATGCGGCTGTCTCCGTGGGACGAGCCAAGCTGGTGTGCCTCCGAGAACTGCTCGAGTCCCAGAACGCGGAGCCCACGGCGCGCGAGATGGAACAGCGTCGCGCTCCCCATGGCGCCCAGTCCGACGACGATGGCGTCGAAGCTGCGCGGCTTGATCATGACTTCAGTAATTTGAATCGGCTCATGGAAACCCGCGTGGTCGCGCTACGTAGGTATTCTATGTGGGAAATCCTGACAAACTTTTGCCGAGTCCGCCATGGATCCTGAGGTTGCAAACTTTGGCGTAGTCGCAGTCATCATCGTGTTCATGGTCGCGTCGCTCTCCGGAATCACGGTGTGGCTCGTTCGCGGAGTTCAGAGGAAGGCGCCGCAGCGCGATCTGCCGAACGTACTCCAGATGGAGCAGCGCTTCGACCAGCTTCAGCAGTCGGTGGACGCCATAGCCGTCGAGGTCGAGCGCATTGCAGAGGCGCAGCGGTTCTCCGCCAAGCTGCTCGCCGATCGGCGCGAGACACCGGCGCTGCCCGGATAGACGGCGGCAACATGCGCCTGGCGCGCGCCGTATTTTCTACACTGGATGACGAACCTGCGACATTTGCGATGAGACTTTCCTTCCGACGCTGGCGTCCGTCGTACCTGCTTTTCGCCTCGTCAGCCTACTGCCTCCTCAGGCAGGCCGGCTCGGCTCGCACGAACAATGCGGGTGTGATCGCACTGAAGAACGATAAAGCACGGCGCGAGCTCGACGCGGCAGAACCAAGAATCGGGATCATCGACACCTCCACATCCTCCACTTCGAAGCGCCGCGCGCGCGAGGAATCCTGACAGATGCCCTGCATCATGACTCTGATGGCCCTGGCCACTCCGCGACTCGTGGTCGCGCTGCTCTGGTTCTTCACTCACTGGTTCCGCGGAGTCTTCGACAATCTCTTGTGGCCGATCATCGGCTTCGTCTTCCTGCCGACGACCCTTCTCTGGTATTCCGCCGTCCATAACTGGTTCGGCGGGCACTGGACCTTCTGGCCGATTGCCGGACTCGTCATCGCCCTCATGATCGACCTCGGTCCGGTGAGCGGGCGCCGCATGCCAAACAAGCGGTGAGGCGTCTGGGCGCTCCGTTACTCTGACATGAGCCTCTCACCTCGGAGGTCGAGATGATCTACAGAAGGATGCTTGTGCGCGCGTCTAGCGGTGGCGCCCTGTTGCTGGCCGTCGTCACGGTAGCGATCATGTCGATCGGATGTGCCAAATCCGAGGGGACGAGCTCGGGCGACTCGACCGTCGCCAGCAGCACGGAGAATACGAGCGGTTCCGCATGTGCGAGCGACAACGGCGGCATCACTTTGCCCGCCGGCTTCTGCGCGACCGTGTTCGCCGACACGCTCGGCCACGTCAGGCACATCGTGGTTGCGGCCAATGGAGACGTATACGTCAACACCTGGAGCGGTCAGTACTATACGGGCCCCGCGCATCCGGGTGGTTTCCTTGTCGCCCTGCGCGACACGAACAACGACGGAAAAGCCGACATCATCAAGCGGTTCGGTCCCGATGCGCAGCAGAAGAATGGCGGTGGCACCGGCATTGGCATCTATAAAGGAGCGCTCTACGCAGAAGAGGGCGACACGATCGCGAAGAGAATCGTGCGCTACGCGATCTCGACCGACAGCATGAGTCCGACGTCAGCTACGTCGGAGACGATCGTCGGCGGTCTTCCCGCCCGGGGTGATCATCCGATGCACCCGTTCGTGATCGATCCGAGCGGTAGCATTTACATGGACGTCGGATCCGCGACCAACTCGTGCCAGATCAAGAATCGAACGCTCGAGTCTCCCGGCCACCAACCGTGCACCGAGCTCCGGACCCGCGGCGGCATCTGGCGCTATGACGCGAACAAGACCAATCAGAAGTTCTCGCCCGCCGAGAGGTACGCCACGGGCATCCGGAACGCCGTCGGAATCGCCTTGGATGCTGGCGGTCAGCTTTACTCCACCCAGCACGGGCGTGACCAGCTCTTTGACAACTGGCCGAAACTGTACACGGCCGATCAGGGACAGAATCTGCCGGCAGAGGAGCTGTTGAAAATCGAGCAGGGCGGCGACTATGGATGGCCGAACTGCTACTTCGATGGCCAGCAGGCCAAGCTGGTGCTCGCGCCCGAATACGGAGGTGACGGCGGCAAGGCCGTCGGTGATTGCGAGACGAAGAAGGGGCCCGAAGCGTACTTGCCCGCACACTGGGCGCCCGACGGACTGGTGTTCTATACCGGCTCGCTGTTTCCGGCCCACTACAAGGGCGGCGCGTTCATCGCCTTCCACGGCTCCTGGAATCGCGCGCCCGGACCGCAGCAGGGATACAACGTCGTGTTCGTTCCCTTCGCGAGCGGGAAGGCGGTCGATCCCGCGAAGTACGAGATCTTTGCCGATGGCTTCGCGGGTGCGGTAAAGCAACCGGACCGAGCGGCACACCGCCCGGCTGACGTCACGATCGGACCGGACGGCGCGCTGTATATCACAGACGACCAGGGCGGACGAATCTGGAAGGTCACCTACAAAGGTTCGGCGAAGTAGCCCCGCCGGGCGTAACGCTCGCGCCGGCTTGTCGTCTAGGTAGTGAGTTCAAGCGGTGGCCGATTTTGAGGCCGCCGCTACTCGCATCTACCCGAATAGGACAATCAAATGAATTCGTCTTCGCTGCGCTCCAATCGCAATAAGGCGCGCGCGCTCGCTGGCGTGTGCGCGATCGTGGCAATTCTGCCTGCCTGTGGTGGCGGACATCACCTCGCCGAGTATCCATTTGCCAGCCGGACGCTCGCGGTGGTCTACATTGCACCGCCATCTCCGGAGCTCCTCACGAGCTACTACGATCTCGGCCATTCGCAGAGCCCGATCGAAGCCGTCGTGAGAGCCGGCGCCGATGTCGCGCGCGAGCGCGAGGGGCGTCGTGCGTACGCGCGCCTCGACAGCGCCGCCGCACGCATCGACATTCCAGCCGTTCTTGCCCAGCGCACGCTGGAACGTGCAAGCAGATACCTCGGCACACGTTCCGTCACGGACGAAAGCCAAGCCGACTATCTGATGGAAGTCCGAATGGAGCGATTCGGTATCAACGCGAAGGCTGACGAAGCGGCGTACCTGTTCACCTACGCCGAGGCAGTGCTGCTCGATCGTCGCACCGGTCGCGAGATCTGGAACGTCAAGATTCACGGACGCGACCGCCTCACGCCGTACGTACAGAGCTCGAGCCCAATCCCCGGATCCGTCATCACCGCTGGCACTCTCGGGAGCGTCAGTGTCGCTGATTTCCAGGGAGCTCTCAACCAGTTGATGGATTATTCGTCGAATCTCATCACTAACGAGCTGCGCTCCGATCTCAGGGACGTCCGCAACAAGTAGCTCGCTTCGCGCGCGAATCGTTTCCGGAGCTCGAGAAACTACCGCGCGCAGCGCATGGAGTGAGTGGCCGAGGGATTGCTCCGGCCTTCTCACTCCATGCTTCACTGGATCTCCTATCTCGTCGGCGCCCTGAATTACTGGGGGGTCGCCATCCTCATGGCGATCGAGAACATCTTCCTGCCCCTCCCGTCAGAGCTGATCATGCCGCTTGCTGGATTCGAGACCGTGAATGGCCGTCTCAGTCTTTCCGGTGTCATCGTGGCGGGGACCATTGGCTCGGTGCTTGGCGCGCTTCCGTTGTACTACGCTGGCCGGGCGCTAGGCGAAGAGCGGCCCGAGAAATGGCTGGAGCGATATGGGCGGTGGACACTCCTCCGCGCGAAGGATCTGGAGCGGGCAGCCGCCCGCTTCTCCGGCAACAGTTTCGTCGATGTGGTGATTGCCCAGATGGTGCCCGGAGTACGGGCATTGATATCCATTCCGGCCGGCGTCGCGCGCATGAATATCGGGTTATTCCTGCTGGCCAATTTCATCGGCACTCTCGCCTGGTGCGCGGTGCTCGCCGTCGCGGGCAGAATCCTCGGCGCGAACTTTACGAGAATCCATCAGTTCCTCGGTCCAGTCGGCTGGACCATTCTGGGCGTCCTGATCGCGGGTCTCGGCGTCTGGGCATTCTTGCGAAAAAGGAAGCGGACG
>JBGPHO010000061.1:0-11612 GCA_041484425.1 Gemmatimonadaceae bacterium | reverse complement strand
ACAGGAGACCGGTCCGGAAACACGCCGGAGCCCCGACCGCTCCGCAGAAGGCGATCGGCGCCGCGGCACCTGGCGCGACTTCAGGCACGCCTATCCGGGATTCGTATTCGTCCTCGGACTCGGTCTGATCGCGATGATCGCCGTCGACGGCTGGCTCTTCGCCAAGAGGGTGAAATACAACCAGGACGTGAAATCGGTCCGGGATCACATGTCGCAGGCCGAGCGGGAGAGATCGGATGCGATCGTGCAATCGGAGCAGAACAAGCTCCGGATCGCGATCGAGCTGGCCAAGCGGCAGGCGAAGTTCGACAAGAAGCTGCACCTGAATGTATCGGTCGACAGCTCGCGGATGTACCTCACGCGCGAAGGCGCGGTGCTGCGCGAAATGCCGGTGCAGTTCGGGCCGGAACTAACGCCCTCCGAATCATCGGACGCGCCACCCGCAGCGATTCCACGCGGAGAGCGCACGGTCGCGGATCTCTCGGAGACGAAGATCACGCTCGATGGTGGGACTCAGATATTGTCGTCTCCGAGCGCTCAGCTCGCCAGCGATTCGACCGCGATTCCACCGGGATCGCTCCGCATCAGCATCGTAGACATGAAGGCGATAAAGCCGAACCTTAACGCCGGCATGAAGGTATACTTCTACTGAGCGACGCACCCGTCAGTCAACAGGCCCGAGGTAGCAAATGGGAGTGAGCAGAATCTTTTCGTACGGCGGCAAGACCGTCTGGATGCTGATCACCGGCTTCATCGTCGCCGCGATCCTCAGTGTAATGCTGCTCACGAAAACGGCGGAGCTCCGCTATCTGCGCGACGTCAACCGCATGGTCTACAACGACAACCTCGGCGTCCTCAACGAGGTGAAATCGAAGCTCGGCATGACCGGCGACAGCCTCAAGGCTCTTCTCAACGAGACCGCGGGCGAGGCGACGAACCAGGCCTACATCGTTGTGAGCATGGCCGACCATCGACTCTGGTACAAGCAGGGAAAGAACGTCCTGTTCGAGGCACCGGTAGCAACAGGAAGCGGCAAGGAGCTCGTGGGCGGATCGGCCGGACAGTGGCGCTTCGAAACACCGCGCGGCCGGCTCACCGTGAAGGGCAAGGATGAGGATCCGGCGTGGGTTCCACCCGACTGGCACTACGTGGAGCAGGCGCACAAGAAAGGACTGGGAATCGTGCACCTCGACCAGGGCGAGAAGATTTCTACGGGTGATGGAGTCCTCACCACTCAGAATGGCGAAGTCGTGAAGCGTTACAACAACGGCAGTACCGTGTCTTTAGGCGGAGGCGTCGAAGGAAAGGAGATCGTCGCGAATGGGAACATCGTCATTCCGCCGTACGGCACCACCGCCCGCAGGTACATGGGAGTGATGGGAACGCGCCGTCTCGAGCTCGGCGACGGCTACGGAATTCACGGGACCGATCATCCCGAATCGATCGGTCAGTCCGTGAGTCACGGCTGCGTTCGGATGCGCAATGAGGACATCGAGCGACTGTACCCGATGGTCGCTGTTGGCACTCCAGTCTACATCTATTAAGAACGCCGCTTGGAGTCTGCAGTCGTAGGGGAGAGACGGGATCATCCGACCGGCGAAGAGCTCGAGCTTCCCGATGATCTCCCTGTTCGAAAGCGCCACACCGCGCGGATCGTCTGGATCACCGCGGGGGCCGTCGCCCTGGTTGGCGCATTCCAGTTCCTGCAGGCGGCGGCCGACGCCACCGACAAGCCGATCGGAACGTTCACCCGGTCCCTCGTCCCTCTGGCGGAGCCATCCGCGAGCGCGTTCGGATTGAGTGGTGAGCTGAAGCTCACCTTCGCGATGCCGGCTGAGGAGATCTCGTATCCGCTCAACGTGCACGGCGATCCAACCGCGCTGCAATACGCGTGGATTCGAAATGGCGATTCGGCGCTGGCGACGGCGGCGCAACCGCTCACTGGAGACAAAGTCACCGCCCCGCCCACGGCTGGTTTCTATCGGCTCGCGCTCCTCAAGAGTGGCCAGAAGCGCGCGGTCGAAGGCCTGACGCTCGCCGTTCTGGTTCCGTTCGAGGAGAAAGAGGGTGCGATGCTCCATGGCTATCGCATCGGGATGTATCTGGCGGAGCGCGTACGTGGGAAGACCCCACCGCCGGAGGGATTTCTCCAGATCACCCCCGCCGACGTCGACATTCCCATTACCAAGCACCTGAAGGTCGGCGACTTTCTGAACCACGATCAGCAGGGTGTGTGGCCGAGCTTTGCGGCCGTGAATCCGAAACTGCTGGACAAACTGGAGCTGGTGATTCAGGAGATCGCGCGCTGGCACGGCAACAAGGCTGTTGCCGACATCGAGATCGATGTGCATTCCGGCTTTCGCGCTCCCGAGCACAATCGGAGGGTTCGGCGCGCGGCGAGCGACAGTCAGCACCAATACGGCGACGCGGCCGACGTGGCGATAGACGCCAACGGTGACGGCAAAATCACCGCTATCGACAGCCGCATGGTAGGTTTGGCGGTGGAGATCGTGGAGCTGAAGCACCCCGACCTGGTCGGCGGACTCGGCATCTACACTACCGGTCATTCCAGCACCAATTACGTGCATATTGATGTACGGGGCAGACGGGCACGGTGGCGGGGGGGCGGGTGAACGGCAACCGCAACTGAACGTGATCCGAGGTGTCGGAAGCGTAGTTGCCAGCCATTAGTAACAGATGTGCGACGTTACTATGTGGCGTTCATCGTACGGCAAAAAAGGGGAAAGAACGAAATGAACGACATTTTGCGTGAGCGGCTCATTCGCAAGCTCGATACGCTGCCCGAGGAAAAGATTTATCAGATCCTCGATTACATCGACTTTCTCGAGTCGAAGTACGCTCCGAAGCTGTCGACTGCGCCGAATCCACTGAAGCGGTTCGCCGAGGGCGTAGAGGACACCCTGCGCGCCGGAAGAATGTCCGCCGGCGTGATCGGTGGAACGATGAGTGTGATGAACAAGGCAGTTGGCGTGGTGACCGGTGTGGCGAACGCTGGCAAGTCAGTTGCAACGGAGATTGCCGGGGTTGTGTCGTCGGTGACCTCTTCGAAGCCGCCAACGCAGGCGGGACCGACCGGTCCGGCTCCGACGACAACGCCGCCTGCATCACCCTCGGCCCAGAGTCCGCCGCCACCACCACCTGGAGATCAGCGTAAGTGAAGAGTCAATCCTCGCGGTCCAGCAGCGCGGCCTCAGCGCGGAGGCGGCGCACGACCGCTGGTGCCGCGGCTGCCGCTACGGCCGCTCGCGCCCAGGCACGTGCGCGCGATGCTCGGGATGACGATGGGGCAACGGTCTCGTCGCCGAGGGCCGGCGCCAAGCGCACGCTGATGTCGACGGTCAAGGAGCTGCCGAATTTTCTGAGACTGCTTGGTGGACTGCTGACGGATCGGCGTGTCTCGAACACCGACAAGCTCCTCGTCGCGGGCGCCATCGCGTACATCGTGATGCCGATGGATTTCATTCCGGATTACATTCCGTTCCTCGGCGAAATTGACGATTTGTTCGTGCTCGTTCTGGCCCTCCAGCGGCTGATCGCAAATGCCGGCAAGACAGTGATTCAGGATCATTGGATGGGCGATCCGAGCCAGCTCAAGGAGCTGGATCTCGAGCGAGTGCTGGTAGCGGCGGCGTTTTTCCTACCACGCAGGATCAGACGGCGGTTGCGGACCCTTGGGCGGGATTTCTAGGCCAACCGCATTTGTCCTGGCATCGCTCGCCCTGAGCGCGTGCCGCAGCGCCAACTCAAATGATACGATGATGTTGACGAAAGGCTGCACGACGCACGTGCGCGCAAAAGCGTCCGCGCCGCGGCTGCCTCGAGATCCTTCGCTCATGTCGGGTTTCGGCGCCGTAATCGGTACGCTAGCTGATTCCGGTGGTGCGCTGCCCCACTATCCGATTCTCGCGACCACTCCCGGCGACGCTCCCAACTCACCGCACGCGTCGGCCACCGCCGACAGCGTCGGAGGATTCGTGTTTGACGCCCTTCCTCCAGGCCGATACCGGCTGTTCGTCCGGGCCTTCGCCCATCGTCCCGACTCGACGGAGATTGAAGTCGCGGCCGGACGAGTCGACACGGTGCGTTTGTCGCCTCAGTTCTTCGAGTGCGTCCGCTAGGCGCGCCAGACGTCTTCCACGAGGATTTGAGCGCTACAACATCGGTTGGCGGCTAGTCGCGCGCCCTCGCCTGACGTAGCTTGGAGGGGACGCGCGAGCGGAGAGAGTTGAACCCTGGTCGCACTTTTTGGGGGCGGCCTCGCCGCGGTCTCGCCTCATCGAATATCGAACTGACCTATGGACGACCAAAACAAGCCCCTTGCCCCCTGGACTGCATCACGCAGCGCGAAAGAGAAGAACGTCGTGCAGCGCGCGGTCACTGCCCTGCTGGATCAGCTCGCGCCCGAGCGAGTGCTCAAGCGCGGCGATCAGCTCCAGCTCACGGTCGAGCAGCACCGGACGCCAAATGGATGCGTGTTGCAGGCACCGACGGCCGCGGTAAGTGTGTCCTGGTTCTCCAAGACGGGGAAGGATACGCCGTTGGGCGAGCTGCACGTCATCGTTTGGAGCGGAACCGTTTCTCGACGGGGCAGAGCTGCCAACCCGGAAGGCGCCAAGATCCTGAAGGAGCTGGTGTTGCGCCCCATCGAGACCCCACTGACCGACTACGTGTGGCGGGCGGCCGACGGCACTGAATACGAAACCGCTACCCTTGCAGCGCACTGCATCGCGCTCCTGGAAGAACAGATCTGAGTTGTCTCGGCAACGGATGAGCGTGATCCTACGCCGGACTTAGAGCCGGAGGCTTTCGTGAGGCGCACAATGCGGGTTGGGGCAGTGAATCTGGGAATGGCGCTCTTGCTGAGCGGCTGCGGTGCGCGCCCTCCGATTGTTCAACCCGCGCCAAATGGCGCAGTGGTCACCAACGCTCGCATCGGCCTCTACACCAAGGCCGTGCTCACCAAGAAAGAGCCCGACACTTTGCTCGCCGAGGACGGCACTATTTGTCGGGTCCCGCCGGACCGGTTTCGGGACACGGCCGCGCATACTCTCGTCTACTGCAACTGGCAGTAGGACCGCACACTGACCGTTGCGGTTTAGTCCTGGATCTCGAGACGTCTTCCTAGTTGCCCTGATCCCATCCTCCGAATTACCAATACGCCTTCCACGCTCCTACGTGGTTTGACGTATTTGTCCCCGGCCTCCTGCCACGCACTTTGATCTCTCCCGTGCAACTGGCACCGAAAAATGGAGGCCGCGATGAAGGCACTCGTCTGCATCCTTATTGCTACAGCGTGGATTTCGCCGTTGGGCGCTCAAGACAGTACTCGGGCGACCCCTGACTCGGCGGTTCCCGCAGCGACACACCTGTATCGCAGTCCCCGCCGTGCCCTGATTCTTGGCAGTCTGATTCCCGGCGCTGGCCACATCTATTCCGGAGAGTATTTCAAGGGAGTCAGCAACTACGTCGGGACGATCTTCACAATAGGAGGGGGAGCGCTCATTTACGTTCTCGACGACTGCGCGTTGGCTCTTTTCAGCGCATGTAAGCCTGGGCCACAGTGGCCCAGCCGCATATTTGGCGCGGTTGCAATTGGAGCCGGCGTTTGGACATGGATCTCGTCCGCTCGTGATGCGCCGCGCGCCGCCGAACGCGCGAACGTTAAGCACAGTCGCAAGTCGGCAGCAGTCAAGCCGATCATCGACGCTCCGGTTTGGCCCCACGGCGATTGGCGTGTCGGCGTTGAGATTCCCTGGTAGAAATCCCGGGCGCGATCTGATTGTTCCTACCGGACCTGGCAACTCGTGATAACTTTTGCATCGCCAAACCGATCCCTTTCCAGCCTTCTCTGAGGAATCCAACGTGAAGATTCCCTGGCGCGCCGTCGCCCTCTTTCTGTTCGTATCGGCTACCGCTGGTGCTCAAGCCACTTCGCCCGCTCAACCGACTCCTGAGGAAATCGCACAACGCCGGGCGGCACAGGAAGAGAAGCTCCACAACGATTGGGCGAACCTCCAGAAATACCGCGACGCGAACGCCAAACTCTCACCGCCAGTGAACAACGAAAACCGCGTGGTCTTTCTGGGCAACTCGATCACCGAGGGCTGGGCGCCATACTTCCCCACGATGTTCCCGGGCAAGCCTTACATCGGCCGCGGCATCGGCGGCCAGACGACGCCCCAGATGCTTGTCCGCTTCCGGCAGGACGTGATCGACCTCAAACCCAAAGTCGTGGTGATCCTCGCAGGCACCAACGACATCGCGGGCAACACCGGCCCGTCGACAATCGAGATGATCGAGGACAACCTCGCCTCGATGGCGGAGCTGGCGAAGGCGAACGGCATTCGCGCGGTTCTCTCGTCTGTCCTTCCGGTCTACGACTATCCGTGGAAAACGGGCTTGGAGCCCGCGCCGAAAATCATTGCGCTCAACCAGTGGATTAAGAACTACGCCCGCGAACACGGCGCTGTGTATCTCGACTACCACTCCGCCATGTCTGACGCGCGTGGTGGAATGCGCAGCGAGCTATCGCCCGACGGAGTTCACCCGAACGAGGCCGGATACAGAGTCATGGCGCCACTGGCGGAGCGGGCAATCGCGGAAGCATTGAGCAAAAAACGGTAGCCGCGGCTCGAAGCGCTCAGTTGAATCGGGTCGTTCTCCAGAGCGACACGCCGGCTAACGCAAGCATTCCGAGCGTCAGGGTCACCAGCACGACCGCCCACCCCCACGCTAACGCGATCTGTGGCGCACAGGCCACCAGCGCAAAGCCGATGATCGTCGCCGTCGCTACGGTCACGACCAGCCAGTCAATCCACGTGCGCCCGCGGACGATCGAACCCGCGTTTTCACCCGCGATTCGTGACTGGGTGTATTCAGGATCCACGCCGTAGCGCTTACCCTCGGCCGCTGCCGCCCGTTGCCAGCGCGCATGCTCGCCACGACTCACCGACGAAAGCGCTATGACCCCGGCGCCGAGTGCCATCACGATCGACCCGCCGATGACTTTCGCCAGCACTGAATGGGAAGCACCGCGCAGCTCGCCAAAAACGAGAATCCCCCATAACAATCCCCACAGCTGATTGGTGTTCGAGAGTGGAATGCCGCGCGTGATCCCCGCGTACTTGACGGCGTACTGCTGAAACAGATCTCCGACGACCCACACGAAACCGCCGGCCAACAGCCAGAAGAGTACGTGGCGGGCGCCTGAGAGCTGGCTCCAGAGCGGAGCTGCGCCGCCTGAATACGTTATGGCAAGCGCCGTCATCATCCCCAGCTCCCCAACTGTGAAAAATGTGATGAAGGAGAGCGGACTCATCCCGGTGAGATATGCCTTCCGATATGGGATGTACATCGTCCCCCACAGCACACCGGCGCCCAGCGCGGCGGCGACACCACGAGCCGCATCACGCGCCGGAACCTGCGCAGCGGACGCGATCGCCAGCGCCGTCGCCCCGGCGAACATGAGCGCGGCGCCGCCGAGCACCCCGACCCAGCGCCGCCAATCCGCGCCTCGCAGCTCCTGGAAGAAGAGAATGCCCCAGAAGATTCCCAACAGACTGTTGCTGTTCCACAGCGGGAACGCGATGCTGAGTCCGACATCGCGCACGGCGAAGATCGTGAGAGTATTCGCGACCGCCCACAGGCAGCCCGCCAGCACCGCCCATACGATGAGGTGCGGCGCCTGGCGCAGATCCGCCGCGACGTACGACGTCCCCTGGATCAGCGCCGGCAACGTCCACCGCGCCAGAAAAACACCGATCACCATGCTGAGCGAAATCACCACCGGAGACAGCCCAAGCGTTACCAGCTTGGTTGGCGCCTCGGCGGCGCCGAGCCAGGCGCCGGCGGTGAGTCCACACAGCATTCCCACGCCCTGAAGCGTGCGGAGGCGACGCGCGTCCAGAGCGCCCGGCTCCGTTGGGCGAGACTCCTCAGTCCTGATTGCGCTCAAGAAATCCAGCGCAGCACGAGAAGGCCGGCTATCAGCACCGCCACCGGCACCCAGAACTGCACGTCGCGCAGCACGAGACCCAGCCAGCTACCCGAGTGCTGCTCGGGGCGATTGTCGCTCATTGGCCTCCATGGCGGTCGGCGGGCAATACTGGTCAGGACTGGCGCCATCGCGCAAGAGCCGATCACATTGAATCGTCACCTTTCATTCACGGAGCTCCCATTGAGTAACAAGGAAGACTGGCGCGCGATCGTTGCTTCATCGCTGAATTGGGAGCAGGCACACGCGACGCTGGAGAACGCGCTCAGGGGACTTCCCCCCGAGCTCCGCGGCAGGCGTCCCAATGGATTTCCACACTCCGCGTGGGAGCTGCTCGAACACATTCGAATCACGCAGCACGACCTGCTCGACTTCGTACAGAATCCGGACTACGAGGAAAAGCTCAAATGGCCGGACGACTATTGGCCACTTGCCGCAGCGCCGGCGAGCGAAAAGGCGTGGAACGAGAGCGTTTCCGGGTGGAAGAAGGATCGAATGGCGCTCGAGCGCTTCACCACCGACAGCAAGCTGGATCTCACGACGAAGATCCCTCGCGGAACCGGGCAGACCTATTTGCGAACAGTCCTCGTCGCCGTCACCCACGCTTCGTACCATCTCGCGCAGATCATCACCGTCCGCCAGCTTCTCGGAGCATGGCCGCCGCCCAAGGCAAAGTAGTGCCCAGGAAAGCGAAGGTTCAACGGGTACCGAAAGCAAAATCCGCGGGTGCGGGACCCAGCCATCCTCGCCAGTCGGCCCCCGATTTCCTCGTGCTGTCGCGGGAAGACGCCGAGCGTTACGAGCCGAGTCAGAAGGAGATCTGCATCTCGATCTCGGACCCGGACGCCGAGCCGGCCGGCGTATCCACACAGTTCGTGGCGGTGTTGAGACTCCATTTCGACGACGTCACGGAGCGCAACGAGCAATCGGACATTCTCTTCGCGGCCGACCACGCGCGCGCGATCATCGACTTCCTCGACACATGGCCGGTCGCGGAGCGCGTGGTGGTGCACTGCAACATGGGTGTGAGCCGATCGCCGGGAGTGGCCCTCGGACTTTGCGATGCGCGCGGCTGGGCCACGGCGGAACTTGAGCGATCGTATCCTGGCTGGAACCGGCTCGTGCGCACCCTGGTGAAACAGTCGGCCACAAACAATCCTCGGAGATCGACATAATGCCTCGCGCCACGGGAACCTTCGACGTATCGCTCAAGCCGTTGCCCATGGACAACGACCCGGGGACCCAGCTGCTGGGGAGGATGTCGATCGATAAGCAATTTCACGGCGACCTGGATGGTGCCAGCAAGGGCCAAATGCTTACCGGCGGCACCATCATCAAGAATTCCGCCGGGTACGTCGCCATCGAACGGGTTACCGGGTCGGTGAATGGCCGGAAGGGTTCTTTTATCCTTCAGCACACGGGCGCGATGAACCGCGGCGTTCCCTCACTGGTTATCACGGTCGTCCCCGATTCCGGCACCGATCAACTGGAGGGGCTGAAGGGCACCATGAAAATCGATATCAACGCCGGCAAACATTCGTACGAGCTCGACTACATACTCGCGAACTTTCCGTAGACGAGCTTTTGTCCGGACCATGACAACCTTTTGAAACCTCGGAGCGTCAAAGTCGTAGTGCGGGGATATCGGTAGGGTTGTTCCTCCCTACGCACCAATAGTCTCGACGCCCCCTTTTTTCTGAGAGCTGGCCCCATGAAGCGCATCCTGTTCGCGTTATTCGCTCTCCTTGTAAACATCGCCGCGGTCTCACTCCCGGCACAGAACCCAACCCAGGCCAGACCAGCGGGACCACCGCCGTCCGGCAATGGCGAAGTGCAAGGAACAATTGTGGATACGGCTGCCAAGACTCCGCTCGCCCGCGCTTCTATTACCGTGCGCAACGCGAAGGACTCGGCCCTCGTAACCGGAGCGCTCGCGGCTGCCGACGGCGGATTCCGAATTCAGGGTCTCCGTTCCGGCACGTATTACTTGCGCGCGACTTCCATCGGCTACCGGCCGCGCAACGTTGCTTTCACGATCACCGATGCGGCGCCGCGTGCCGCGCTCGATCCCATCCAGCTCACGCGCATTTCCGTGACCCTGCAAAGCGTGCAGGTTCAGGGCGAGCGGCCGGCTGTCGTGATCGAGCCCGATCGCAACACCTACCGCGCGAAAGACATCGCGCCCGCCGCGTCGAATGCGAGTGAGGTGCTTCAGGCTACACCGTCGGTGGAAGTCGACGGCGACGGCAAGATCAGCCTGCGCGGAAACGAGAATGTCGCCGTACAGATCAACGGACGCCCGACGCCGATAACCGGCACGCAGCTCGCTGCGTACCTCAAGCAGATCCCGGCAAACATCGTCGAGCGCATCGAAGTCGTGCCGAATCCATCCGCCAAATACGATCCGGAAGGGATGGCGGGCATCATCAACATCGTCCTCAAGGCCAACACCGATCTCGGATTGAGCGGCGGGCTGAATAGCGGCTTTGCAACTCCGAGCCGTTTCAACACCGGCACAAACGTCGGCTACCAGAGCGGGCCCGTCACGTTGTTCGGCACTTACGGCTTCAACGCTGACGATCGCGCGATAGTCGGCATCAACGACCGGCTCCGCTACGATCCCATTGGCTTGCCGATGTCATACACGAATCAGGACATCGATGGCAGGACCATCAACGGCGGTCACAACTTCACGGGCAACATCGACTACAAGCTGACCGACAAGGACGTCATCTCCAACTCTCTGTCGCTGAACCGGAGGCACTCCAACGACGGCGCGCTCGCCGGCTACGTCGAACTCGATGCGAACCAGCTTTTCCTCGATCGCTATGTGATGGACCGCAACGACAAGGCGAGAGGGCTCGTGTTCGACAATTCACTCTCGATCAAGCACACGATCGAGCCGCGCAAGCACGAGCTCTCGGCGGAAGTGCGCTTCAACAGGGCGAGAGACGAAGACAACACTCTGCTGTGGCGGGAACCACAGAACCCCGACGGCACGAGCTCGGGCCCCGCTATTCAGGGCGAGATCGACGGCACGAGCGCGCTGACCCGTCAGCTCACGATGCAGACGGATTACACGCGCCCGCTAACCGCGAGCACGAAGCTCGAGAGCGGTCTCAAGGAAACGGGGCGCTGGCTCGACCGGGATTTCCTCGTGTTCAAGGACGATCTCGGCAACGGCAATTGGGTGCAGAGCAATCTGAGCAACAAGTTCCAGTTCGACGAGCACGTGCACGCGGGTTACGGCGTGCTCAGCCAGAGTGTCGGCAAGTTCGACCTGCAAGCCGGATTACGCGCCGAATGGGCGAACCGGAACTTCGATCTCGCCGGCGCGCAGAGTATTCCGTACAACTACCACAGCCTGTTCCCGAGCGGCGTCATCCTGTACAAGCCGGGCGAGCAGAGTCAGATAAAATTCAGTTACTCGCGACGTATTCGGAGACCGGGAACCCAGGAGCTGAATCCATTCCCCGTGTTCTTCGACCAGCAGAATGTATTGATCGGGAATCCACGCCTGAATCCAGAGTACACGGACGCCTTCGAGTTCAGTATGAGCAAGTCGGGACAGCTCGGATCGCTCCAGCTGTCACCGTTT
>JBGPHO010000060.1:0-11656 GCA_041484425.1 Gemmatimonadaceae bacterium | reverse complement strand
GACCTACGTCTTCGTATACGTCGGATTTACGCCGATCGGGTCATTCATCGCCGGGGCGATGGCGCGCGTCGTCGGCGTGCAGTGGGCGATCCTCACCGGGGGGGTGGTGATGCTCGCTTACTCTATGTGGGCGTTCTGGAAATACCCGGAGATTCGCGCTGTGTAGGTGCGGACGCGACTGCAACGAACAACAAGACACTGCTGCCCGCTGCCCGCTGAACGCTATCTGCCGCGCGCCGCAGACGACGGGACCGTTCTGACCACGACCACGGCACAATCAACTGCCTGTGCCATCACGCCACTGAGTGCCGTCACGACGTTTGCAGCGAACAGCGTTGAGCGATTAGCGGGCGGCGGACAGCAGCGTAGTTGTAATTTCCAGTCTACCATTCCGGATGCACCAGACTCTACGCTTTGACCCAAACTCTGATCGCGATCAGCACCAGGAAAATCGCGAACGCTTTCTGGAGTTGGGGGCCGGACAAACTCTGGGCCAGTCGCGCTCCAAACCAGGCGCCGAGGAAAAGGCCGAGCGCGATCCAGAGAGAGCCCATGATGTTGAGATGGCCGCGCCGGTAGTACTCCCACGCGCCAAGCGCGCCGACGGGCAGCAGCAGCGCGCCGAGCGAGGTGCCCGTTGCCATCTGTGGCTGGAACTTCGCGAGCAGGATGAGCGCCGGCCCTATCACGATCCCCCCACCGATGCCGAACATCCCGGCGAGCACTCCGGCGGCGAGGCCAATGGCGATGAAAAGAATCACGGTTTCAGCTCACGAATGAGGGTTGGAGAGGCGATCGCTCAGGAGATTCCGTGCGAGCGAAACATGAAGAACACCGCCGCCATGATGCAGAGCGCCGCCCAGAGAAAGTCGAGCCGCAGCGGCTGCCGCATGTAAAACAGCGCGAACGGAACGAAAACGGTCAGTGTGATCACTTCCTGCAGAATCTTTAGCTGAGGGAGCGTCATTGCGGTGGCGCCGATTCGATTCGCGGGAACCATGAACATGTACTCGAAGAACGCGATTCCCCAGCTCACGACGGCGGCGAAGTACCACTTCCTGTCGCTCAGATTCCTGAGGTGCGCGTACCAGGCAAACGTCATGAAAGTGTTGGAGACGATCAGAAGCCCGGCTGTGCGCAGAAATATCGAGTTCATCAGGCTGGTATTCCCTTTTTCGCTGCCTCCAACACCTTGTCGGCAAAGAGGTCTATCTCGTCGAGCGTCGTATAGACGTTGGGGGTGATTCGAATTCCCCTGAACTCCGGATGCACGATCGGCGTGTTCACGATCCGGTGTTGATTCAGGAGCCAGGCGCCGAGCTTGACGTTGTCGATCCCTTCGATCTGGAAGAGCGCGATCGCCCCCGATTGCCGGTTGTCGAGCGGGGTCAGCACCGAGACGCGCGAGCTCTCCGCCACGACGCGCTTCGCCCACCGGTCACGCAGAAAGCGGAGCCGCGCGATCTTTCTGTCCTCGCCGATTCCGCGGTGGAACGCCATGGCGGCGGAAATCGCGTTGTGGTTGGCGGCGGGATGGGTGCCGATCTCTTCGTACTTCCGGATGTCGTTGTCCTGGGTCGCAGCCGCGGCCATGAGCGGCCAGAGATTTTTCTGCTTGTCCTTCCGCACGTACAGGAATCCTGTTCCCACCGGGGCGAGCAACCACTTGTGAAGACTCGTTCCGTAGTAGTCGCACTTGAGATCGTCGCGCTTGAACGGAAAGTGCGCGAACGCGTGCGCGCCATCAACGAACACTTCGATTCCCAGCGGTCGCGCCATATCCACGATCTGCCGCACCGGCATGATCTGCCCAGTGAGATTCGTGATGTGCGTGACCTCGATCACCTTCGTGCGCGGGGTTATTGCTGCTCGGAATTGTTCGACGAGGTAATTGTCCGACGGCGGCGGGACCTTGAACGCGACCTGCTTCACGACGATCCCATCGCGTCGCGCGCGCTGGTCCCATGATGTGATCATCCGGCCGTAATTCTGATTGGTGATCACGACTTCGTCGCCACGCTTGAGATCCAGCCCGAAGATCATGATCTCATTCGCTTCCGAAGCATTGCGCGTGATCGCCATCTCTTCCGGGTCGCATCCGAACTCGCTGGCGAGATCGCGCCGCACGCTCTCCACTCGCGGCTCGAGCACGCGCCACATGTGCTCCACCGGCAGCTCGTTGGAGAATCTCAGGTCCCTGATCATCGCCTCGAGCACATGACTCGGCGTCGGACTGCAGCCGCCGTTGTTGAGATTGATCATCGTGCGGTCGGAGTCGAAGGCGCGCTGAATCTCCGCCCAGTACGTCTCGTCGTCAGCGACGGCTTGAGGAGAGCGGTTGCCGGCAATCGCGTTCGCGCGGAACATCGATTTGATCGCCCGCTCGCGAAACACCGGCTGCGCCGCCAGTCCGGCAACGGCCATGCTCGACAGAAAGTCCCGTCTCGTCGTCATCAAGCCTCCAGTGTCGCAAAAGAAAGAGCGGCCGTCACAATGAATGACGGCCGCTCAATAATATGGCTCTTCGCCGAGCGAGGCGCGCGACTCCCTACTGGTACTGGATGTAGTGCGGTTTCGGATTCAGCAGCAGCACTTCCGCCGGAGTGAGAAGCGGATCACCCAGCTTGGTGTCGTTGTGGTAGAAGATCTTGAATCCGGTGAACTGCACCGGCTGGGATTCGACGTACGCGCGGTACGAATCGTACTTGAGCCAGGGCTGGCCCCACCCGTCCATGTTGATCACCACCTGGACCCGGGGGTCGAGCCGGATCTTCGGCGCTCCGGTGAGCATAATATGCGTGAAGCGGTGAACGACGAGAACCTTCGGCGGGAGACTGTTCTGCTTCACGATGTCCGACAGCAGGCCGATGGCGTAATTGACGTCGTCAGAGCTCATGGTGCCGATGCGCGCGCCCGGCTTGTCAGTCACCATGGCGTGCTGCTTCCGATCCATTCTCGGCTTCATCGAGAATTCGGGATCGAGCCCGAGCATAACGTTCGGTCTCTTCAGAAATGGGACGAGGCGGGGCAACTCTTCCTGAACGGTGCTCTGGCCTACCTGGACATCGAGAAAGAGCAGGGCGTTCCGCGTGGCGGCCCATGATGCGACCTTCTCGACGAGAGTGTCGGCCATGCGGAGACGGTACTTCCCGTCACGCCCAGGCGCTCCCTGCGCCACGACCGCGATGAGATGCAGCGCTGGCTGCACCGGAGTGGATGGATCCGCCTTCTGCCACTCGGCTATCTCCCTGTCGAAACGCGCCAGCATCTGCTCGGGCGGTAGCTCTCCGAGGATTCCCATCCTCTTCGAGAGCGGATTCCCGTAGAAAGCGACGATGCGACGCGCGGGGAGAATGGACCCCGGAAGCGGAGGCGGGGTTTTCACCGGCCACCTCGTGTTCTCCAGTCCTGCGGTGACGGCTTTTACGAGCGCGAGACTGTCCTTCTTGGTGCGACCCTTTACCGAAGGGACGGTGATCGGCGGATCCTTCGTAGTCGAATCGTTGCCGAGTGTCGATGCAGTGCTCGAAGCAGTCAATGGAGTTGATGGCGTCGATGAGGCGGTGCCCGCGACTCCTTGTGGCACTGCTGCCGCGAGCGGCGGACCAGCTGGCGGAAGTTCCTCGACCCCAGGCGTGGGCCGCGCGTCCTTGCCTGCGGCGCAGGCAAGTGAAGCTATGAGAGCGAATGGTAAGAGCATGGGGATAGACGACGATCTATGAAAAACGTATTGCATCAGCTCGACTGAAGAGTTGTTGATTTGGGGGCGACGGGTTCTCTGGGCTCGGTAATTCATAATCCGGGCCCAGAATGTTTAGGGTCTTACACCTCGCGTCAGAAATTCCCTCGCCAGTGAGCGCGGCACCCTGTCGCTCGCCGTCAGAATCCTCAGCGGCTCTCAAGGCCCCGGTATTCTTCTTGCTTTCGGTATATGTTCGGGGTATTCTAGCAGAGCTATGTCCGACCGCAACGCCGCCATCCGCGCCCTCATCGAGCATCGATTTCCAGATGCGACACCGGTCACTCACCGGACCGCGGAACCGGTGGCGACGGGCATCGATGTACTCGATGCAATTCTTCCCGGACGCGGCCTTCCTCGTGGGCGGCTCACCGTCTGGATGCCGCAGGGTGGAGCGACAGCGGTACTGCGGGCCGCGTGTCACACCACCGTTGCTCAGGGCGAGAGAGCGGTCTGGATCGACGGGCTCGGTACCGTCGCCGGTCCATTCTGGGAAGAGGGACCGATCCTCGTGCGCCCGCGCAATCGAAAGCACGGACTCCGTGGGGCGGAGGAGCTTCTCCGCTGCGGAGGATTCGCGCTCGTCGTCATCGCTGGCCTGGAGCCCGAGGGCACGGAGACGGTGCGGCTTTCCCGCGCCGCGAGCGAGGGAGGCGGCGCGCTGGTCACTCTCACATCGCACGCGTCGATGGCGAGCCTCCGCATGACATCGCAGATCCTGCGCGAGAGCTACCGCTGGAGAAAGACTCCATTTGGTGATCCGGCCGAAGCGCAGGAAGTGATGATCCGCGTCCGCGCCAACTCGCTCGGCTGGAACCGGAGCGCGGACATCTCCGTGCCGGTGGTGCCGTACGATCTACGAATGTCGATCGAGGCCGGGCTCGTTGATCGACGCGGGTCAGATAAGCCTCACAACCGCAAACGAACGCGATCCGAGATGTCAGAAGCATAGATCCCAGTCGGTAGTCACTGCGCTCTGACCGTAATCCGACGCATATCCGAGTTCAACCAACCGCCTGTGCCATAACGCCACTCAGATATGTCGCAGCGTAGTTACCAAAGCCTGGTATCTAAGCTTCTGACATCTCGGATCACATTCTGTTGTAGTTGAAACCCTGTCTCCCATTCCGCTGTAGTGGGCTCTGGCGCGTTACCCCGCCTAATCACAGCCAAGGCCTCAACCGAACGAAACCGACGATGCCTGTGTCGAACATTACAGAAAATGGTCGCGACAGAGATCAGCGGCAGATACAACACCGCGTGAACGAGACACAGCTCATCGCCCGGGTCATCGCGGGGGATCGGTTGGCCGGGCGTACGCTGTACGACACGCACGCGCCCCGCGTGTACTCTCTCGCGTATCGACTGAGCGGGGACGCGGAGAAGGCCCGGGAGTTCACGCAGGACACTTTCATCCGCGCGTTCTCCAGGCTTTCGCAGTTCCGCGGGGATGCCGCGTTCTCGACCTGGCTGCACCGGATCGTAGTGACGGTAGCTTCCAATGCGAGACGGAGCGAGCTGCGGATGGCACGTGAAGTAGCGCTCGACGAGGCTCATTCGATCGAGGTCACCGCTCCCGAAGCGGAGCCGGATCTCAAGGAATGCATCTCGCGGGCGGTGGACAATCTTTCGGAAGCTTATCGGATGACGCTGATAATGCACGACATCGAGGGATACACGCACGCGGAAATCGCCGGCATCCTGCACGTCCCCGAGGGGACGTGCAAGAGCAGGCTGTCCGCGGCAAGGGCGCTGCTCAGGGAAGAGCTCGCCGCATTCAAGGAGTAGGATGATGGACGACGAGCGCTTCGACGACGTACTCCGCGATCTGCCGCGGAGCTTCAACCCTCCCCCGGAGCCGCCTCTCGACGAGATGTGGACGACGATCGAGGACGCTCACTTCAACGCCCCCGTTCCCATCTCCACGACGAGAGGAATGACATCGCGCGCTCCTTGGCTCGCCGCCGCGGCGACGCTTGTCATAGGCATCGGCATTGGCCGCTACCTCACGAGCGGCTCCAAGCCGGTGGAGAATGCGCCTTCGCCGTCATCGATCGCGGGGAACTCGGCCGCGCCCGCGTCCGACACGTCGGCCGTCGCCGACGCCTATCGCGATCAGACCAATCGCTACCTCGGCCAGACGGCGGCGCTTCTCATCTCGCTTCCGGCAAAGGATGCGAACGGAAAAACGGACGCAGCCTTTGCCGCCAAGGCGACCGACCTCCTCGTGACCACTCGTCTCCTCATCGACTCACCGGCGGCCGTGCAGGATCCGAAGCTCCATTCTCTCCTCGAGGACCTCGAGCTGGTGCTCGTGCAGATCGCACGACTGCGCAGCGAGAAGAACAAGGGCGATCTGGATCTCATTCATCAGGCAGTCGAGCAGGGGGATGTTCTCTCGCGTCTCAATTCCGCCGTAGCAACCACTCAATCCTCAGAATGAGGCAAGGATGATCAGAGCAACTTTCATCGCGGCCGCGCTGGGCATTTGCGCCCTGAAGAGCGAAGCGCAAAACCCCACCCCCGCGCCGGCGCCAGTGCCTCCTTCGACGAGCACAAAGCCGTCTACCGCGCGACCGACTCCTGCGCCGAGGGCGAAGCGAGCGCCGACAATGTCGCCCGAGTGGCCGTCGGTGGACCTCTCCGATCTTGAGGACCGGCTTGATGCCCTGAAGGACATGAAACTCGATGCCCTGAAGGACATGAAGATGGACATGGAGTTACTCACACCGACCTTCATGTCGGATTTCGATGTGGACGTGCCGGAAATGCCTGATATGCCCGACATGCCCGATATGCCCGATATGCCTGACATGCCCGACATGCCTGACATGCCCGACATTCCAGATATGCCGGCCATGCCCGAAATCCCGCCGATGCCGCCAATGCCCGCCCTCGCGCCGATGGCCCCAATGGCTCCGATGGAGCTCGAGCCGATGACCCCGATGCCGTATTCGGTCTCACTCGCGCCGAGAGCATCACGCGCCGCATTGGATCGCGCCGTCGCCGAGATAGAACGGGTTCAGGGTCAATCGCCGTTCGAGCGGCAGTTCGGCGGAATCACCAGCGAACCTCCCAAGGCATGGGCCCAATCGGATCCGGCTGACTCACTCTATCGTCTCGCACGCGAGGCGCTCAACCGCGGCGAGTATCGCCGCGCCGCAGCGTTGTTCGGCGACATCACCCAGAAGTTTCCGAATTCCGTTTATGCCTCCGATGCCCGCTATTGGAGAGCTTTCGCTCTCTATCGGCTCGGTGGCGCCGCCGATCTCCGCGACGCGCTGAATGCGTTGCAGGACAGCGGACGAGGCTACCGCCAGGCGTCCCTTCAGACGGATGCCCCGGTGCTCGCGACGAGGATACGGGGCGCGCTGGCGTCACAGGGAGACGCTGACGCAAAAAAATTCGTCAACGCAGCTGCGTCGCAACCGGGAGGAGCCTGTGACCGCGAAGATCTCGCTGTGCGCGCGGAGGCCCTGAACTCCCTGGCGCGGACCGATCCCGGGTCCACTACTCCGATTCTCGCCCGTCTTCTCGCCAGGCGTGACGACTGCTCCGCGAGCCTGCGGCGCGCGGCGATCTACCTGCTGGGGCGCCGCACTGATGCAGAAGCAATGAATCTCGTGATCGGCGCGGCCCGCAACGATCCCGACATCAGAGTCCGCGCGGAAGCTCTACGTTTTCTCGCGGCGATGCCGGGAGACCAGGCAGTCTCGACGATCGAAGAAATGGCGCGTACTCCCGGCAACGAGGAGCTGCAGCGCGCCGCCATCGCGGCCCTCGGCCGGAGCGACAACCCGCGCGCGAAGCAGAGCCTCCGCGCGATCGTCGAGCGAAACGATGTCAGCGAGAACCTGCGCATCGCTGCGCTTTCCAGCATCGACGCCGAGCACGCGCCCGACAACGGCGCGTACATCAGAGCGGCCTATCCGCGTCTCGAGACGCCGCGGCTGAAGGCGGCTGCGATTCGCGCGGTGTCGCGCGTCGGGGGGAACGACAACGATCAATGGCTGCTGACCGTCGTCCGCAACCCGAATGAGCCGGTCGAAGTTCGTGCCCTGGCGCTGCGCTACGCGGGCCGCTCCACCATTCCAATCGCCGACCTGACGCGGATGTACGATGTCGCCGGTGACCGGCCTCTCCGCGAGCAGTTGATCAGTCTGTATTCCCAGCGCGACGAGCCCGAAGCCACGGACAAGCTTCTGGATATCGCTCGAACGGGCACGGATCCAGACCTCAGACGCTACGCGATATCCGCTCTTTCACGGAAGAACGATCCGAGAACAAAGAAGCTTCTGGTGGAGATCATAGACAAAAATGACTAACCGCCTTTCTCAACTAGCGGCAGCACTGCTCATCGCGTCGGCGTCCCCGGTACTCGGCCAGTCGCTCGCGAGCCGCATTGGGTCTGCCGCCGACCGGTCGGTGCAATTCAGCTATCCGGCGCGCCCCGGCGTGTGTGGCGACGGCCGCACCTACATCTCGACAGGATCGGGCAATTTCTACGGATCGTTTTCGACAAACAACATGGACCAGTGCCAGCCAGGTCCAGTGCGAGTCGTAGTCGATCTTGCCGACAGGGACGTGGTCGCGCTTCGCTATTACGTCGGCGCACCTCCGGCAGCCATGGACGCGGGAGTTACGAATCTCGGTACCGTGACTCCCGCTGACGCGGCCGACTTTCTCCTCGGCGTCGCCTCCCATGCCGACGGGCGTGTCGGACGTGACGCGATCTTCGCTGCACTCCTCGGTTACAACGTCGATGCGACTTCGCGACTTCTCGAGATCGGGCGCGATCAGAATCGTCCATTGGAGACGCGCCGTGCCGCGCTGGCCGGTCTGGGCCGCAGTGATGCGCCGCAGCTGGACAAGATCGGCGCCGCCCTCGTGCAGATCGCGACCAATGAGAACGACGTACAGGGCGTCCGAACGCAGGCGCTCGCGGTTCTGTCGCGACTCGATCACGGAGCGGGGATTCAGCCGCTCGTACAGCTGGCCAGTGGAAACATCAGCTCGTGGATCGGCCGCGAGAGCATGAGAGTGCTGTCGTCGTCCGGAGATCCGAGGGCGCGGCAGTTTCTTCGCTCGACGGCGCAACGGACTGACCTTCCCGACGAATTGCTGGCGGTCGCGATTCGCGGCCTCGGGCGCAATTACGTCACGGGCCAGGACGCGGCGCTGCTGCGCTCGCTATATCCACGCCTCACCGGCGAGCGGTCGCGCGACGCCGTGCTTGCTTCGGTCTCCGAGCTCGGCGGAACGGACAACGTCCAGTGGCTCATCGGAGTAGTTCGCGACGAGAAGCTCACTCCCGAAGCCCGGCGGCGGGCGCTGGAGTATCTCGCCCGCTCCGGAGCGACGACTCCTACGCTGCTGGCACTCTACGACCCCACACCGGATCCTCAGATGCGCAGCACGCTGATCAGCATCTATTCGCGCCTGGCCGACAAGGGAGCGACGGACAAGCTGGTCTGGATCGCCCGCAACGAGCCGAATCCTCAGCTGAAACGCCGTGCGATCTCGGCGCTGTCGCGCAACTCGGACCCAACGATTCGTCAGGCGCTCGCTGATATCGTCGAACGATAGCGCGTTGGGGTTGGATTAGGGCTCGAGCTGGCGATCACAAAACCGAAGCAGGGAGCTCACGGCTTTGCAGCTAATCGCCGGGAGCTTTTCCGGCGTCGTATGGTGTCGGACGGCTAGGATTTGGTCGCTTCGTCCAGATCCGTGACCCGGCGGACGATGCCAGACTTTCATCATCCCTGACGCCAGTATGGAAGCTCCCAGGCTATAAGCTGCAAAGCCAACGGCCCCCTGCTTTGGAATTAGTGTGGCTAGAGTGCGCCTGAGGCTTTACTGGGAAGCGCCCTTTAGCCCGCCTTCCTCTTCCCCTGCTTGCCCACCGCTGTCTGCTCGACGAGCCGGGGCGAGCTCCAGCTCTTGCCGAGCTCCTTCTGGAAGCAGCGCCTGGGAACGATCTCGACGCCGGACTTCGACAGCGTGTCGTAGCGAGCCAGCTTTTCGGGGTAGCGCGAGATCGTCGTCGGCTTGTACGACAGCGAGAGGAAGAAATTGTCGGTGAGACTCAGCGCGAACAACTCCTCGATGTCCCTCGCCCGCGCCAGCCGCTCGACGCCGAGCACGACCTGGCTGCCCAGTCCTTTTCCGAGTTGCGCGGGCGCGACCGCGACGGACGACACCTCGGCCAGCGATGGCGAGTATTCCTCGAGCGCGGCGCAGGCGACGACGCGCCCGGTGTTGTCGGTGGCAACGACATAGTTGTCGATGCGCGCTGCGACCTGCTCAAAGGTTCTGACTAGCATCAACCCCTGCGCCGCGTACTGTGACACCAGCTCGAGGATCTGGCCGGCGTCGGCGCGCGCCGCGCGCCGCACCATCGGAGACGAGGCGGAATCGGCTCTCCTGCGGGAGAGCGAGGGCTTGACGGCCGTTGGGAAATTATGCACGAGGAATGTATATATAAACATCCCCACGGGCGCAAGTGTTCCCCCACGTCGGTCAGTGGCTGGCGAAAACCCCGGTCTTCCCGCTCTTGTCGAACGTGAGCACCTGATAACGCTGGGCGGGCCCGCCTTCCATTCCGGGAGATCCCATTGGCATTCCTGGAACAGCGACGCCGGCGACCCGCGGTTTCTGCGCGAGGAGCCGATCGATGTCAGCCGCCGGTACGTGGCCTTCGATCAGGTACCCGTTCACTATCGCCGTGTGACAGGCCGCCAAACCGGTGGGAACGCCAAGCGTGCGTTTGATCTCGGTCATGTTGGGAGTGTCCTTCGCGTCCACGCGGTACCCGTTTTTGATGAGATGCTCGATCCAGCTCTTGCAGCAGCCGCAGCCTGGATCCTTGTAGACAGTGATGATCGGCTTCTTCGCTGGCGACTCGAGCCGAGAGATTCGAGCCGCGGCGGTGGTGAGCGCGAGCGCGATGAACGCCACGGCAAGCGCCATGGTCCTGAGTGTGGGTCTCTTCATGTGGGAATTGATTTGAGTGTCCGCTCGATCTGCTTCTTGTGCCGGCCTTCGTGCTGACCGACGAAAATCAGCCATTGATAAAGATCGAGCTCGCCTAGAACGGGGTGAGTGTGCTTGATCTCGCCGAGTGAGAGTCCACTCGCCGAGACGGCCGCGGCGCGAAGCGCTTCGCGCGAGCTCTCGAGACCATCGAGCGCCTCGCTGATGTCTATGTTCGTGCGCGGCTGAACTGCTGCCGGCGCCTGCAGGACCGCGCGGTCGAGCGCGGCACTGTATCGCTCGAAGGTCGGCATCACTGACGCGGTTGATTTCTCCTGGCCCAGACCCGCTTCTCTCGCCTGGCCCACGCGCTTCGTGATGAGCCGCGCTATCCCCGATTCCACCAGGCGCAGGTGCTCGAGAATCTCGGCTACCGACCATCCATCGGGAGCCGCCCGCCGGCAAAGCTTTTCGCCATCGACGCCTGCGAAGCTCTTGAGGAGTTCTCTGCGTTTCTCTTCCACGAAAGTCATGGTTTCGACGAGCCTCGCATGCATCGGTCGTTCCTCCTATCTCCCGAATCTACGCACAGATGGCATCTGAGCGCGTCAGTTTTTTCCCTCGTTCAGGAAGTCGCCCGTTGCGGGGCATCCTCCTTGCTTTCGGTATATATTCGGTATATAGTTGCTGCCCGCCTCTCGCTGAAAAATGACCTTCATCTGCCTCTGGATTCCGGCCGCCGTTCCTACCTCTCTCGGCATCAGCACATCCACTGCCCAGCCGGAGAACGAGCTTCTTCAGCAACTGGTTCCTTCGCTGCTCGGAGTAGCTCCGCGCGTGATGCTGGGAGCGAATGGTATCGTCTGGGCCGACGCGCGCGGAATGAGCGCCGAATCTTTGGCGAGAGATCTTCTCGACGTTTTTCACGAGAAGGGGGTGGAGAAG
>JBGPHO010000059.1:0-11704 GCA_041484425.1 Gemmatimonadaceae bacterium | reverse complement strand
TGAAAGGCGGCGTCGCGGCGATGTGCGCCGCCGCCGTGAAGGGTGCTCACGCCGGTTCGGCCCGACAGATTATTGTCACCGCCGTCGTCGACGAGGAGTACGAGAGCCTCGGCATGCGCGCGCTGCTCGCTGACGGGGTCCGCGCCGACGCCGCAATCATTACGGAGCCCACCCGGCTCGCAATCTGCCCCGCTCATCGCGGCTTCGTGTGGATCGACGTCGCCCTGGCGGGAAGAGCGGCGCACGGAAGCCGCTACGATATTGGCGTCGATGCCATCACCCATGCGGGCCTGCTACTCGCCCAACTGGAAAAGCTCGAGCGCACTCGAGACTCGGGCCCGCGCCATAGGCTGCTCGGTCGCGGCTCGCTCCATGCCTCGAAAATCCAGGGCGGAGTCGGAATGTCCACCTATCCTGAAGCGTGCAGTCTGGCGATCGAGAGACGCACTCTTCCCGGCGAATCTCCCGAAAAGGCGCTCAAGGAGATCACGGACGCGTGCGCCACCGTGCGCTCGAAGCACCCTCAGTTCACCGCCCGAGTTACATTGAGCACGGCACAGCTCCCGAGCGATGTTAGCGTGGACTCGCCGATCGTGAAGAGGCTGCGCGGCGCGCTCGAGCGCGAGGAGCTGCCCGTGAAAATCGAAGGCCTATCGGCGTGGACAGATGCGGCGCTTCTCAACGAAGCCGGAGTTCCAACGATCTGCTTCGGTCCGGGCGACATCGCGCTGGCCCATTCCGCTGAGGAGTTCGTGCCGATCGAACAAATAGATCTCGCCACCCGGGTGCTGACGCGCGTTGTCAGCGAATGGTGTGACGAAACTGTCTCTCCTTCATAGAGGAGCCGACGAGTGGCGCAGTGGACTCACAAGCAATACGACCTCCTCGAACGCGCGATCATCGGTGGAAGCCGGATCTCGGCATACCGTCGCGGAACCGAGTACGTCGTGGTGCCTACCAGATTGCGCATGATCAAGGGCCGCGAAGCTGTCGAAGCGATGCATCCAACCACCGGTGACGAGATCACCATCTACCTCGACGAGATGGACAGCTTCGAGGTCGTGAAATGACTCGCGCCCAATCCGGTGACCTGGTCGCCATCTACGCCGACGAATCGTGCATCGGGAACGGACGCGAAGGCGACAATCCCGGTGGTGCCGGTGGCTTGATCGAGTGGCTTCATCCCAAATCCAGCGAAGTCACTCGTTGTGATTACTGGATCTCCGAGCCCGCGACCACCAACAACCGCATGGCGCTTCGCTCAGTCATCGAGGCGTTCCGCGAGATTTCCCGCCGCGGCAACTCGTACCGGGTATTGTTCACCAGTGACTCGAAGTACATCGTCGAAGGAATGAATTCCTGGGTCGCGTCGTGGATCGCACGGGGCTGGAAGCGAAAAGGAGGGCCGATCGAAAATCTGGAGCTTTGGAAGCAGGCGGTTGCCGCCGTCTCGCGGCACGAGGTCCAGTGGAGATGGATGCGCGGTCACAACGGGCAGCCCCAGAATGAATACGCAAACTTCCTTGCGACACGAGCGGCAGCGGAACAATCAAACTCAGGCGGTTTACGGGAATCTGAGTTCCAGAGCTGGGTGCCGAAGCAGAAGGAAGGAACCGTCGACTTGAAGAACATGGCTCCCTTCCCCGATCTTCAATCATTCCGGCCGAGCAAGCGAGCATGGACGACCTAGACCGCCTCTTTCAGCGCCTGGTTCACAACATCCGAAACGGACACGCGGAGTACCTGAGCGTGCCGTTCACGGTGCAGGAGCTGTACGACACGCTCGTCCCCTACCGGCACTACCGTCGCGACCTCGGCATCGAAACCAATCAGGACTACGAAGCCGCACTAACTCGGCTACTCTCAGGCGAAAAAGGTTATGTTCGTGCCGATCAGGCGATGCAGGACCGGCTGAAAAAGGAGCTGGCGTCGTCGAACGCGGACGTGGGAGCCTTTCGCGACTACGCCGAAGCGAGAATCTCGCTGGCACCAGATGCCCTTCAAAAACTCGGAGTGGCGATCCCGGCGCAGAATGCCGGTGGCTACTCGGTAGGCCGCACCGGCCAGGCAGGAAACGGCAACGGCGGCGCTCACGGGGATGCGACTACGTCATTTGTCGCCCCGGCAATTGCGACAATGGAGCCCACGGTAGGATGCAAATTCTGCGGAGGCACTTTGCCGGAAGGCCGGCCCGCGATTTATTGCCCGCACTGCGGACAGAACCTCGCCGCGAAACACTGCGCTGGTTGCGGTGCGGAACTCGATCCCGTTTGGAAATTCTGCCTCAACTGCGGGAAGAAGGCATGACGCACTTCAGTCTCGAGTGATGAGCGCTGACGCTCGGTCGGACGGAGTAGTTTTCCTCTCCGCCGTCAGAACACCCTTTGGCACCTTCGGCGGGAGGCTCAAGGGATTCTCCCCCGTCGATCTTGCGGTTCACGCCTCGAAGATCGCGATCGAACGGGCGGGAATCGACGCGACCGACATCGACCAGACGATTTTCGGAAACGTTCTCTACACGACGAGTGATTCCATCTACTTCGCCCGTCACGTCTCGCTCAAGTCAGGATGCCGCCAGGAAACGTCGGCGCTCACGCTCAACCGACTTTGCGGCTCGGGATTTCAAGCTGTGGTCAGCGGCGCTCAGGAAATCATCCTCGGCGATGCCCAGGTCTGTCTGGTTGGCGGAGCCGAGTCGATGTCGCAGGCGCCGCACGTCGTCCGCGGGATCAGATGGGGCACCCCGCTCGGCAAGGCGCCACCGATGGACGACGTCCTTTGGGAGGGACTCACCGATTCCTACGTCGGGCTCGGAATGGCGGAGACCGCGGAGAACCTGGCCGAGATTTACAAGCTGGATCGTGGATGCGTGGACGAGTTCGCACTGAGATCGCAGCAGCTCTCGAAGGCGGCGTGGGATGAAGGTGTGTTCAAGGATGAAGTCGTTCCGGTTCCTATTCCGAATCCCAAGACCGGAAAGATCGAGGAGTTGACGACCGACGAACACATGCGGCCCGACACGACGGCGGAGAAGCTGAGCGCGCTCAAGCCGGCATTCAGGAAAGGCGGCGTCGTGACCGCTGGAAATGCATCCGGGATCGGCGATGGGGCTGGCGCGATGGTAATCGCCAGCGAAAAGTTTGCGCGCGAGCGCAAGCTCGAGCCGCTCGGGAGACTGGTGTCGTGGGGAGTCGCGGGCGTGGATCCGGCGGTGATGGGAATCGGACCGGTTCCGGCATCGAAGGCCGCGTTGGCAAAGGCCGGATTGTCCATGAAGGACATGGACCTGATCGAAGTGAACGAGGCGTTCGCGGCGCAGACCTGTGCCGTCGAGCGAGAGCTGTCGCTCCCCCGCGACCGACTCAACGTGCATGGCGGTGCCATTGCGTTGAGCCATCCACTCGCCGCGTCGGGAGCGAGAATCACGGCCCACCTACTGCATGCGTTGCGTGCTCAGGGCGCGCGCTATGGACTTGGCACCGCGTGCATCGGCGGCGGCCAGGGAATCGCCGTCATAGTTGAATCCATTCAATAAACTGCGCTCGTCGCAGCGAACGGGGAAATCATGAGGTCTTTGGTCAGAATATTGGGATCGGCATCGGCCGTCGCTTTCGCCGCGGCTTGCGCTTCGGTCGGCGGGGGCACGGGCGGAACCGCGACGAACGGCGGGGCGGGTCCGACAACCGTGCCGCCCGCTCCGGGCATAATCTGGCCCATCAAGACTCGCGAACACGTCGATCTCTGGCTCCATGGATTCGCGATGCTCCAGGAAGACACCACCTTCGTGCCGTTCTTCAAGCGCGGATACAGCACGGACATGATCGTTCTCAAGAACAGAGCGAACGTGGTCTCGCAGCTGGATGCCAACCGCGACAAGCTCCGCGCCAGACTCGCGCTCAATCCGCAACTCGTCAACGCCCAGTTCGTGCCGCTCTCGTTCGCGACGTGGGGGGAGCTCACCCAGACCGTCGACCTGTTCGTTCGCGCAGGCGGCGATCCGCGTGCAGCCTCATCTCAGGCGCAGGCGGGCGCGATCGCCTTTCTCGCCGCCTACTTCCAGACCGGAGCAGACCGGGACTGGCTGCGTCTCTTCGTCCAGTCTCTCGACGATGAGAGCGGCCGCTTCTACCACTCCTACTGGCTCCAGCAGCAGCGCGAACGCAGCAACGTGCTCGACCTGGCCGATACGCTCTGGCAACGAACCTATCGGCCGAGGATGCAGAGATTCCTCAACAACACGCAGCAGGCACAGGGAAGCATTCTGCTCTCGCTGCCGCTCGACGGCGAAGGCAGGTCACTGACCAACGGCAAGCAGTCGAACACGATTACGGTCACCTTTCCCGAGCGGCCGAGCGATGCGGTGGAGGCGATCTACGTGATCGCGCACGAGGCGGTCTCGGGAATCGCGAGCACCGCTGTCACCGACAACATCACCCCCGAGCAGCGCCGCACCGGGCTCGGTGAGCGCTATCAGAGCGCGGCGGCGGTGCGTGGCGGTGCGCTGCTCATTCAGCGGACGTCCCCCGAGATTCTCGACGGCTACATGCGCTACTACTTGAAGTCGGTGAACCGGCCAGCGGGCTCGAACGTTCAGGCTGCATTTACGGCGACGTTCGCGCTCACCGATACAATTCGCGATGCCCTTGTCCGCCAGCTCGATGTCGTACTCGGGGGGATTTAGGACGGACCTCGAGCGCGGCACCGGACAGCAGTTTGCGGAGCAGATATAATTCTGCATGGCCGACGAGAAGTCTCCACTGCCCGCGCCCCTTCCGCCACGGCAGACGCTGCTGGACCGCCAGGCGCTCGAGCGCGTGCTCGCGCGTGCGGCGGAGCTTCAGGGCGCGAGCGCGCTTCCCGAATCCAGCGATCTGATCAGCGAGAGCCAGCTCCTCGACATAGGAAACGAAGTCGGGCTGAATCCGGCGACCATCAACCAGGCGCTGGCGGAAGAGAGAACGCGGGTCAACGTCCCCGAGGAGCGCGGTCTCGTGGCGCAGATCGCGGGCGCCAGTTTCGCCACCGCGACGAGGACGGTGTCCGGGACTCCCCGCGACGTTCTCGCCACGATCGATGCCTGGATGCTCCGCGACGAATGTCTTCAGGTGCAGCGCCGTTTCGCCGATCGGATCACGTGGGAGCCCCAGCGAGGCCTCTTCGGAAAGCTGAGACGCACGGTCAACGTCAGTGGCCGCGGCTACTATTTGATGGACGCGGGCCAGGTGTCCGCGACGGTGCTGCCGGTCGATGCCACGCGCGTCGTCGTCAGACTCGACGCCGATATACACGCGAGCAGAGCGCGTCGGGTTGGAATCGGAGGGTTTCTCGCGACGATGGGAGCAGCTGCGAGCGGACTCCTCGGCCTCGGGCTCATCGTCGCCCACATTCCACTCTTCATCGCAGCCGGCGCGGCGGTGCTTCCCTTTGCCGGCGGCTCGCTCGCGGCGTACAAGGTGGCGCGGACGCATCGCGGCGTGCTCTCCAGCGTCCAGCTCGCTCTGGAGCAGATCCTCGACCGGCTCGAGCACGGCGACTACGAAATGCCCGGCGGACTGCTCGGAGTGATTTCTTCGCGAGCGCGGTTGACTAGACGATAGATTAGAGCGTAATCGCTCGAGAGGTTGAGCCGCTCGATGAAGAAAATCAGGAAGATCGGCGTCCTTGGCGGAGGCCTGATGGGAAGTGGGATCGCCCAGGTCTCGGCCGCGGCTGGGTTCCCCACAATTGTGCGCGAAGTCTCGGAAGCCCTCTGTGAGAAATCGCGACAGGCGATCGAGAAGTCTCTCGCCAAGGGCGTCGAGCGCGGCAAGGTGACGGAGGCCGAGCGCGGCGCGACGCTGGGGAATCTGCGATTCGTCACCGAGCTGAAGGAGCTGGCGGACTCCGACCTCTTCATCGAGGCGGTCGTCGAAGATCTCGACGTCAAGAACAGCCTCTGGTCCCAGCTCAATCAGATCGCGCGGCCCGATGCGATCTTCGCCTCGAACACCTCGAGCCTGACGATAATCGCGATGGCGGCCGCGAGTGGACGCCCCGATCGGATGCTCGGCATCCACTTCTTCAACCCGGTGCCGCTGATGAAGCTGGTGGAGGTCGTTCGCACGATTACGACCAGCGAAGAAACGGAACAGCGCGCTCTGGATTTCGTGCGGGCCCTGGGGAAGGAGCCGATACGGGCGAAGGACAGCTCCGGCTTCGTCGTGAACCTGCTGCTGATTCCATACATGATCGACGCGATCAAGGCACTGGAATCGAACGTCGCTTCGGTCGAGGACATCGACAAGGGGATGCAGCTGGGTGCCGGACACCCGATGGGACCGTTCACCCTCCTCGATTTCGTGGGCCTCGATACCGTTTACAAGATCGCGGAGATCATGTTCACGGAATATCGGGAGAGCCGGTACGCTCCCCCGCCCTTGCTCAAGCGAATGGTGCTGGCCGGGATGCTCGGCCGGAAATCGGGGAAAGGGTTCTACGATTACTCGTCGACTCCCCCGCGCGTGAGCAGTCTCGGATTGTGAGCCAAAGCTCTCCCGGATAACGATGCGCATTCGTTCCGTCAGAAGGTTCGACTCGTGAGTCTCCCGGGATTCCGCGGCTATTTTCGCGAGGATGCGCTCGCTCGCGCGATGTATTCCGAGGCGGCGGGGATTGGGCGCGCGATTCCATCCGCCATTGCCGTTCCTGTCGATGCGGACGATGTAGTCGTACTGGTAAAGTGGGCGGCGGCAACGGGAACCAGTCTCATCCCGCGCGGGTCGGGAAGCAGTATGGCGGGCGGAGCGATAGGAACCGGTGTCGTCGTCGATCTCTCCCGCATCAATCATCTTGGCAGGATCGACGAGCGGGATCGGACGGTGTGGGCCGACCCGGGCGTCATCTGGTCCGCGCTCGATGTCGCGGCACGGCGAAAGGGCCTGCGATTCCCTGTTGATCCGTCGAGCGGGGACTTCTGCACGTTGGGCGGAATGGTTGCGACGAATGCCGCTGGTGCCCGCAGCCTCCGATACGGCTCGACCCGCGCCTGGGTGAATGCGATCGACTGCGTGTTCAGCGACGGGGACAGAGCTGTAATCACTCGCGGGGAGGCGGCTCCCAAGAGAATCGCGGCCATCTCCCGTTTTCTGCGCGATGTCCATGGCGAGATCGTCGCCAGCGACACGCGTCGGCCTATTTTGCATCTCGGGGTCCGCAAGGAATCGTCGGGCTACGCGATTCACGAGTACGCGACTAAAGCGGACCTGGTAGACTTGCTCGTCGGGAGCGAGGGATCGCTGGCGATCGTCGTGGCGATTCAGCTTACCCTGTCTCCGCTACCGGCGGCGACGAGCAGCGTGCTTGGATCTTTCCCGTCGCTGGAGGCGGCAGCGGCGGCGGCGACGAGGGCGGTCGAATCGGGAGCAAGCGCGTGCGAGCTTCTCGATCGGACGTTTCTGGCGTACGCGGCGACCGCGCATGGCGGCAATGAAAGGTTCCGCGACAGGATACAGGGAGCGGCGGCGATTCTTCTGGCGGAGGTCGAAGGTGACACCGCGGACACAGCCGTCGCGGGAGTCCGCCGGTTGGCGGAAGCGTTCAAGGCTTCGGGCGCCCGTGATGTCGATGTCGCGCTGACGCCTCAGTCGGAGCACGACCTTTGGGAGCTGCGACATGCGGCGAGTCCGATCTTGTCGGCGCTGGACCATTCGACTTCGATGCAATTCATCGAGGATGGCGCGGTGCCGCTTCCCAAGCTTCCGGATTATATCCAGGGTGTGAGGAAAGCGCTGGCGGAGAGAGAGGTGAGCGGAGTGATTTTTGGTCACGCCGGCGATGCGCACATCCACGTGAATCCGCTAATCGACGTACGCCAGCCCGACTGGCGCAAAAAAATCTCCGGGCTCCTCGACGATGTCGTGGGACTCGTCTCGAGGCTCGGTGGCACGCTCACAGGTGAGCACGGTGATGGCAGAATCAGGACGCCGCTACTCAAGCGGGTCTGGCATAAAGACGCGCTCCTCGCCTTTGCGCTCATCAAGAAGGCCTTCGACCCAATGAACATCTTCAACCCGGGAGTGAAGGTTCCGCTTCCGGAGCAGAAAGCGATCACCGACATCAAGTACGACCCGCTGCTTCCTCCACTGCCCGAGCAGGCCAGAAGAGCGCTCGACGACATGGTTAAAGCGCGAGCGTACGATCGTTTCCGGCTGTCGCTGATAGGCGGATAGTCTTAGCTTTCTGCCGCCGTGATCAGTGAGCTGTGAGTCAGCGTAGTCACCAAGTCGACGAAGCCCGCAGCCAGCAGCCGGCCGCCGACAGCCCTCGGCAGGTAGTCTTCAGTTGCAGTTTCCCTTTCCCCGAAAAGTCTCTTGTATTACACAGAGCCCGTAGTAACTCTCCTCGCCCGCCCGGTCTTTCTCGAGCCCGATCACCTGAATGTCCGCTGGCTCGGAGAGAGCACCGATGGCGAGAGGCTCGCGGAGTTTGCCGGCCGTCTCTGCTACATGAGCCAGAAGAACCCGGCCAACCGCGCGACCCGGGATTACCTCGAGAACATCAAGAAGCAGGGACATGGAAGCGTCCTCGAGCACGCCAACTATTCCCTCTTGCTCGAGGGCGTGAGTCGCTCACTGACCCACGAGCTGGTCCGCCATCGCGCCGGCTTCGCCTATAGCCAGCTCAGTCAGCGGTACGTCGACGAGTCTGAGGCCAACTTCGTCGTCCCGCCTGCGATCGTCGGAGACGAGGCGCTCGAAACTGAATGGCGGACCCAGATCGACCAGGCGCAGAAAAGCTACGTTCGACTCGTCGAGCACCTGATGGAGCGTTATGGCTGGGTCGCCGACAAGATCCACCGCCGGAAGATGTCGAGAGAGGCCGCGAGAGGAGTTCTTCCCAACTCCACCGAGACGAAAATCGTCGTAACCGCCAACGCCAGAGCATGGAGAACGATGCTGGAGCTGCGCTCGAGCGAGGGGGCCGAGCTCGAGATTCGCCGCTGCGCCATCGCCATGCTCAAGCTTCTCCATAGGGAGACTCCCGCTTTTTTTTCGGACTTCGAGATTTATCAGGCCGAGGATCGGAGAGAGGCGGCCCGGATCGTGTACCACAAAGTCTAAAAGCAAAAACGAACTGAAGACTACCTGCCGGGGGGCTGTGAGCGTGCCGGTATTTGGCCGCGAGCTTGATGCGACCACTCGCCTTTCCTAGAAATCGAGCCGATCTCCAGAAAAAATCTCCCGAGGTCCAAAAAAAGTTTTTCTCCGGAAATTTTTTCTTTTCCAAAACGCGGAATAATTATTGCGCCTTATGGTCTGCGTTTATATACTCGTCATCAATGATTCGATCGCGTGAGTTTTCGTAGGGTGTCGATGACTCTTATCGGACTCGCCTACAATCAAAAGCCCGAGCCAACAGAGCTCACCAGCCCAGCATCAGAGGGCGGCCGTCAGGAAGACGGGGAGCTTCCTCGCCCCGATGAAGAGCCTCCCAGTAGAATTCTCGACCTCTCGCTTTCGGACCTAGTCGCCCGCGACGAGTTCGCCGAGTGGGACAGCCCCGCCACGATTGCCGCAGTGGAATCCGCTCTCTCCCGCCTTGGAGTAGTCATCCTCCTCGAGGCGAAAGAGGATTTTCCGGAAAGGCTCCACCAGGCCAGGCCCGACATCGTCTTCAACATCGCCGAAGGATTTCACGGCGTTAACCGCGAAGCCCACGTTCCGGCGATCTGCGAGTTTTACGGAATCCCCTACTCCGGAAGCGACCCTTTCACTCTCTCGCTTTGCCTCGACAAGGCAAGAACGAAGGAGACGCTGACCTTCCACGGCATCCCGACGCCTCGCTTCGCCGTCGTCGAAAAGCTCGAAGACCTCAAAGGCGCTGCGGGCCGATTGAGTCTTCCCCTCTTCGTCAAGCCGCTCCACGAAGGGTCGTCCAAGGGAATCACCGACAGCAATCTCTGTTTTGATCGCGGCCACCTCTTCAGGCAGACCGAGTTTCTCCTCGAGAGCTACAAGCAGCCCGTTCTCGTCGAGGAATATCTGCCGGGGAAGGAATTCACGTGCGCTGTTCTTGGCAATGGCGCCGAAGCGATGGTGCTGCCCCTGGTCGGAATGAATTTCGAGACCCTGCCCAAGGGCGCTCTCCCTATTTACAGCTTCGATGCGAAGTTCGTCTGGGATCGTCCCGAGAATCCTCTCGACATTTTCCAGTGTCCGGCGCGTATCACGCGGGAACTTCAGGCGTCTATTGAGCGAGTAACGCTCGACGCCTTCCGTGTGCTCGGCTGCAGAGACTGGGCGAGGATAGACGTTCGTCTCGATGCTTCTGGAGTTCCAAACGTGCTCGAAGTAAATCCGCTGCCGGGAATTCTCCCCGATCCAGCGGACAATTCGTGTTTGCCGAAGGCCGCGCGTGCGGCGGGGATCGGCTATGAAGAGCTCATTCAGAATTGTCTGAAGTACGCTGCGGCGCGGCAGGGAGTCGATCTCGGTCACTCCCTCTCGCGGACCAGCGGAGCTCAGGGCGCTCCAGCGCTCGCCGCCAGCGCATCGGCGTGACCGATACCAGACAAAGGAACACGCGATGAAAATTGCCCTGCTGTTCGACGGCCTCTCGGCCCTCGGGAAAGCTCCCGAGGTCCAGCTGCTCGACTCCATCGAAGCGGTGGAGAGCGCGCTGCTGGATTGGGCCACCGAGGTCGTCCGCGTGCCCGTGAGCAACGACGGCCGCTGGGTCGAGCGCGTCCGCAGGGGAAAGTTCGATCTGATCTTCAATCTCGTCGAAGGCATTGACGGAGAGGCCATATACGAGCCGATGGTCATCTCGGTGCTCGAGCTCCTTGGAATTCCCTTCACCGGAAGTTCCAGCTGGACGACCGCGCTCACACTCAGAAAGAACATTGTCAACGGAGTGCTCGACCGCGCGGGACTGCCGGTCCCGCGCTGGAGCCATGTCCGCCGCGGTGATGAAATCACGAGCGTCGGATTCCCGGCGATCTGCAAGCCGGTCGCCGAAGACGCGTCCGTCGGAATCGAGCAGCGGTCGGTGGTCAGAAGCATGCGCGCCCTCTCGGCGAGAATCGAAGCGATGTTCGAGGGCTGGGACGAGGTGCTCGTTCAGCGCTTCATTCCGGGGCGTGAGGTGAACGTCGGCATCCTCGGCGACGAGGTCATGCCCATCGCGGAGATCGATTTCGCCCAGATGCCGCGCGGGATGTGGCACATCGTATCCTATAGATCCAAGTGGGAGACCGGGAGCGATGAGGACCTCGGCGCGAAGCCGAATTGCCCTGCCGATCTTTCCGAAGATCTTGCCAATGAGCTAGTCGCGATTGCCCGCACCGCCTGGAGCGTGGTCGGTGGAGAGGGATACGGCCGCTGCGATTTCCGCATCGACCAGTCGGGGCGTCCCTGGCTGCTCGAGGTGAACGCGAACCCGGACATTTCCCCGACCGCTGGACTCGCACGCATGGCCGGCGTCGCGACCGTCGGCTACTCCGACTTGATCCGACGGATCTGCGATCACGCCCTCGCCAAGCGCGGAGAGAACTACACGGAGCGGTGGGCTAAAACACTCAGGCTGTCCGGCCTGGGTTGAGCATGATGTTGCTTGAAGGGTTGCAGGAATCTGGCATCGAGTCGTTCGGCGCCGGAGTATCGCCCCGATCCGAGGATGTTCGGATCATCTACAACGCCCCTCACGGGGCCGGAGTGGTGCACGCATG
>JBGPHO010000058.1:0-11770 GCA_041484425.1 Gemmatimonadaceae bacterium | reverse complement strand
GATCGCGGTGCGTCCGACGTTGCGAATTCCGCCAAGGCCGAAGCGGATCTTGGTCTCGCCGATCACGGTGAACTTGTAGCCGGATTCGTTGACGTCCGGCGGCAGGATCTCGAGCCCCGCCTCCTTCGCGCCGGGCACGTGGAGCTGGCGCGCCTCGTTGATGTACTTGACGACGTTGTCCGTGTCGCCGATCTGCGACGACAGCAGCGCCGCCATGAAATCGGCGGGGAAGTGCGACTTGAGCCAGGCCGTGTGGTACGAGATGATCGAGTAGGCAACGGAATGGGACTTATTGAAGCCGTAGCGGCCGAAGGTCTCGATCTGGCTCGCGATCTCCTCGATGATCGTGCGGTCGTGTCCGCGCCCGACCGCCTTCTCGATGAACTTGCCCAGCTCGGCGCGAATCAGCTCGGCGTCCTTCTTACCGACGGCCTTGCGCAGGACATCCGCTTCGGCGAGCGAAATGCCCGCCAGCGTCTGCGCAATGCGCATCACCTGCTCCTGGTAGGTGATGACGCCGTAGGTCGTCTCGAGAATCGGCTTGAGCTCGGGGAGAATGTAGGAGACCGGCTCTTCGCCCCGCTTCCGGCGCATGTACACCTTGTGCATTCCGGCGTCGAGGGGGCCCGGCCGCATCAGCGCATTCGACGCCACGAGATCGTCGAAGCGATCGGCGCGGATGCTCTTCAGCATGTCGGTCGCGAGCGGGGACTCGAACTGGAACACGCCGACGGTTCTGCCGGCCCGGAGCATCAGATACGTCTCCGGGTCGTCGAGCGGAAGCGCATCGAGGTCGGGCGCCGACCCGGTGCGCTCGCGGATACCGCGCAGCGCGTCGCTGATGACGGTGAGAGTCGTGAGCCCGAGGAAATCCATCTTGAGCATGCCCGCGTGCTCGAGCGCGTTCATGTCGTACTGGGTGACGACGACGGAATCCTCGTTGCCGTTGGACGATCCCGAGCCCTTCGATGCCTGGGTGCAGATGGGGACGTAGTCGTCGAGGGGCCCTGGCGCGATGACGACGCCCGCGGCGTGCACACCAGCGTGGCGCGAGAGGCCTTCCAGCCTTATCGCGTAGTCGAGGAGGCGGCGGTAGCGCTCCTTCCGCTCCTTTATTTCGCGGCCGTCGTCCTTGCGCGTCGTGTAGAACTCGCGAATCTCGGGGATCCGCTCGATTGCTTCCTTGACGGTGAGCGAAAAGTTGGGGTGGTTCGGCACCAGCTTGGCGAGATAATCGGTCTCGGCCGGACTGAACCCGAGAGTTCTGCCCACGTCCTTGATGGCAGCCCGGGATTTCAGAGTTCCGAAGGTGATGATCTGGCCGACCGAATCGCGTCCGTACTTCTGGCGCACGTACTCGATGACTTCGCCGCGCCGCTCGAAGCAGAAGTCGACGTCGATGTCGGGCATCGACACGCGTTCCGGGTTGAGGAAGCGCTCGAACAGCAGGTCGAACTTGAGCGGGCAGACATCGGTAATGCGGAGCGAGTACGCGACGAGGGAGCCTGCGGCGGACCCGCGGCCCGGCCCGACGGGAATCCCCTTGTCTCGCGCGGCCTTGATGAAATCCGCGACGATGAGGAAGTAGCCGGCGTAGCCCGTGCTCGTGATGACGCCCAGCTCGTAGTCGAGCCGCTCACGTACTTCTGGCGGAAGGGGAGTCCCGTATCGCTCAACCGCGCCTTCCTCGGCCAAGCGCACCAGGAGTTCGTTTTCAGTCTCGACCCCGGAGGGGAGGGGAAAGGAAGGGACTCGGTACTGCTTGGAGAAGGTGATGGCGGACTCGTCCGCAATGCGCAGCGAATTCTCCAGGACATCCTTGCGTCCGGGGAACCGCTCGGCGACCTCGGGCGCGCTCTTGAAGTAGAGGCCCTCGTCGTAGTGCATTCGGTTGGTGTCGGAGTAATCCTTGCCGAGGCCGATGCAGAGGAGGACGTCGTGCGCGTCGTGATCGTCGCGGGTGAGAAAGTGCGTGTCGTTGGTGGCAAGGACCGGGAGATTCAGCTCTTCGGCGAGCTGGAAGACGCGCCGATTGAGCGTCGCCTGGTTCTCGGAATCGTGCGCCTGGACCTCGAGGTAGTAGCGATCACGGAAGACGTCGGCGTACCAGGACGCGGCCGCGCGAGCCAGGTCGTACTCGTCGGAGAGCAGGTGGTGCGCGATCTCACCGGCCATGCAGGCTGAGGAGACCACGATGCCTTCGCTGTATTTGGCGAGGAGCTCCCGATCGACGCGCGGCTTGGCGTAGAAGCCCTCTGTGTAGGCGAGGGAGGAGAGCTTGACTAGATTCTTGTACCCGGTCGCGTTCTGGGCGAGGAGGACGAGGTGGTAGTATGGCTTGCCCCGATCCCCTCCGATGCGGTCGCGGGCGCGTCTATCGCCGGGCGCGACATAGGCTTCCATGCCGATGATCGGCTTGAGCCCCGCTTTCTTGGCCTTTTCCTGGAACTCCCAAGCCCCGTGAAGGTTACCGTGATCGGTTATGGCGAGGGCGGGCTGTTCGAACTCCAGCGCTTTATTGATGAGATCATCGATGCGGTTTGCACCGTCGAGAAGCGAGTATTCAGAGTGGCAATGGAGGTGGACGAAGGACACATGATAAGAATATGCGACGCGGTATCCTCGCGATAGCGGTTTCTGCGGCTGTGCTGGGTCTAATCTCTGCTCCCACAGCTTGTTACCTCAGTCGAGGGGCGTGGGAGGAGGCCAAGATATTGAGTCGGCGACAGCCGATTTCCGAGATCGTGGCGGATCCGAGGACTTCGCAGGAGTCCCGAGCGAAGCTGAAGGTGGTTTTGGCGGCGCGTCAGTACGCAAAAGACAGTCTTCGCTTGAAGACTAAAGACAGTTTTACGACATACTCGCGCCTAGATCACGACACTTTAGTACTTTTGGTATCGGCCGCTTACCGGGACACACTGAAGCCCTACACGTGGTGGTTTCCGATTGTCGGCAGAGTCCCGTACAAAGGCTACTTCGATTTCGATGCGGCCAAGCGGGATGCGAAGAATCTCGCGGCTGATGGGTTCGATGTGTACGTCCGGCCCTCCGATGCGTTCAGCACGCTCGGGTTTTTCAACGATCCGCTCCTCAACACCACGCTCAAGGGTGACTCGCTCGATCTCGCCAACACAGTGATTCACGAGCTGACTCACAACACCTTCTACGCGTCGGGTCAGGCGCCGTTCAACGAGTCCTTCGCGATGTTCGTGGGAGCGCGTGGAGCGGCGGCGTTCTTCAGGTCACGAGGCCAGGGGGCGGCCGCAGCCAGGCTCGACGCACAGTGGGAAGACGACAAGCTGTTGGCGAGCTTCTGGTCGAGGGTGATCAAGTCGCTCGACTCCGCGTACGCGGCACATTCGGCGAGCAAGGGAGCACGGATCGCGGCGCGAGATACAGTCTATCTGAGGGCCCGGGCCGCCCTCATCTCGGAGATTGCTCCGGCCTTGAAGACGATCAGCCCGCGCTACGCGGAGCGAGTTCCGCTGGACAATGCTTCGCTGCTCGCGCGGCGCGTGTACGCGAGTGACCTCGACATCTTCGATCGTGTGTACGAGAGGGAGGGGCGCGATCTGAAACGGACGATCGGACGGATCATTGGACTCGCGAAGTCTGATCCAAAGGCGCCATTCGCGGCGGTGCGAAAATGGGTCGGGGTTGAACTGTCGAACTGAAAACGGACTGTCTGCCGGGGTAAACTGCAGACTGAAGACTGCCTGCCGGGGGCCATCGGCGGGCCCGCTGGGGGCTGCGGGCTGTTCTTAGTTCCCGCCGAATCTCGAGCGAAGCAGCGCGCGGAGATCGAGCGCTGGTTCTTTCCTTGGCTCTTCGGCGGGTGGCGGTGCGTTTTCTGAACCGAGTGCGACGCGCTGCATGTTGTCGCGAACCTCACGGTCGAAAAACCGGCACAGCTGATCGAGTGAGTAGTCGGCTCCCCGCCGTGATGAGTAGGCGTTGAGCGGGTAGGACACGCTGAGATGATTCCGGGCCCGGGTGAGGGCGACGTACATCAGCCGGCGCTCCTCTTCCGTTTCTTCGTCGTTGTTGAGACAGCGCGCGGATGGGAACCAGCCGTCCACCGCCCAGATCACGAACACTGCATCCCACTCCTTTCCCTTGGCCGAGTGCGCGGTGCTGAGAATCAGGCAGTCGTTCTCCTCGCGGGTTCCGGTGGCAAGGTCTTGCGTCGCCTGCGGCGGCTCGAGCGCGAGCGCAGAGAGAAACGTGGCGCGATCGGGATAGCCGGCGGCGATGGTCTGGAGCTGATCGAGATCGGCCAGGCGTGGCTCGACCCGGTCATATCGTTCCCGGAGAATGTTGTCGTACAGCAACCGGACGCGGGCGATATCGGCGGCGACCTGCGCCTCGTCCTGAATCGGTCCCGAGCGGAGGCCGTCGAGCAAACCGACGAGCGCGGTGTGCGCCGCTCTCGCCCGGGGCGGTGGGTTGTAGCGACCGAAGGCCGTCGATTCCCACGCCGCCACGGCCATTGCGTCGATCGCGGCGCGAGCGGTTGCATCTCCGATTCCGGGAAGCAGCAGCAGCAGCCGATACCAGCTCACTTCGTCGCGCGGGTTCTCGAGAATGCGGAGAAACGCGAGCACGTCCTTGACGTGCGCTGCCTCGAGGAACTTGAGCCCGCCCCACTTCTCGAATGGAATCTTGCGGTTGGTGAGCTCGATCTCGAGGTCAGCCGACATGTAGCCCGCGCGAAAGAGCACGGCGATCTCGGCCAGCGGCGTCCCTTCTTCGTGCAGCTCGAGGATCCGGTCGACGACGAACGCTGTCTGCTGCTGCTCGTCCCGCGCGGCGACGAGCCACGGTGTTTCACCCCCGGTTCGCTCGGTCCAGAGATTCTTGGTGAACCGTTCCGCAGCGCGTGAGATGAGCGTGTTGGTGACGCTCAATATCGGCTGCGTCGAGCGGTAGTTCTGTTCCAGCGCGACGATCGTGGCGCCGGCGAACTGCTTCGGGAAGTCGAGGATGTTCCTGAAGTGCGCGCCGCGGAACGAGTAGATGCTCTGCGCGTCGTCTCCCACGACCGTGATGTTGCTGTGCGCCTTGCACATTCCGCGAAGGATCCGCGCCTGCAGCACGTTCGTGTCCTGATATTCGTCCACGAGGATGTGGTCGTACAGCCCGGAGATCGTCCTCCCGAGCTCCGGAGAAGCCTCGAGCAGGAGAGCCCAGAAGAGGAGAAGGTCGTCGTAGTCGACGAGATTCCGCTCCTGCTTCCGGCGCGTATAATCCGCGTAGATCTTGCCGAGGTCCTCGAGATAGTCGACGAACTGCGGATAATCGTCGCGAACTACGTCCTCGATGGAAATGCCGGTATTGATGTGCCTGGAGTACACGTACTGGAGTGTCTCCTTCTTCGGGAAGCGCTTCGACTTGGCGGCGTAGCCCAGGTGGGCGCGCGAGAGCTGCATCAGATCGGCGGAATCGCCCTGATCCATGATGGTGAAGTCTTTCGCCAAACCGGCCGCCTGCCCGTAGCGGCGGAGCAGCCGGTGCGCCGTCGCGTGGAACGTTCCACCGTTCACCCGCTTGGTGTTGCTGCCTACGAGTCTTTCCGCCCGGGACAACATCTCCTGTGCCGCCCGGCGCGTGAACGTCAGCAGCAGTATCCGCTCGGGCTTCACTCCGCGCTCGATCAGATGCGCCACCCGATACACGAGAGTGCGCGTCTTCCCGGTGCCGGCACCGGCGATGATGAGGAGAGGACCATCGCCGTGCGTCGCGGCAGCGGCCTGCTGGGGATTCAGCTCTGATGCGAAGTCGCGCAAGGTGCCCGTCGACTCGGCGCGCGGTCGCGGAGGATAAACCTTCAACGTCTCGGTCACGCGACGGTTTCGAGGAGCGTCGCGCGTGAGGTTATCACCGCCGTGAGATCGAACGCATCCGCGAATTTGGCGGTCACTCGATCCCGCACGTCCTGCATTGAAATCTCTTCCAGGCCCAGCTCGCGGGCAATCGATGTCATGACCACGCCGTCGATTCCGCAAGGAACGATGAGGTCGAAGTAGGAGAGATCAGTCGTGACGTTGAGGGCGAAGCCGTGCCAGGTGACCCAGTCGCGAGCGTGCACTCCGATCGAGGCGATCTTCTTCCCGTGTGTCCACACCCCGGTGTAGGCGGTGTTCCGCTCACCCGGAACTCCGTAGTCGGCGAGCGTATTGATGAGCGCTTCCTCGATCTTTCTCAGGTACCAGTGCAGGTCCTGCCGGTGGCGCTTGAGATCAATGATGGGATATCCCACGAGCTGCCCCGGCCCGTGAAAGGTGACGTCTCCGCCGCGCTCGACCTCGAACAGCTCTACGCCTTTGCTCTTGAGAAATTCCGGTGACGCGACGAGGTGCTTTTGCTTCGATGATCGGCCGAGTGTGACCACCGGCGGATGCTCGACAAGAAGAAGGAGGTCCTGCGGGATCACTCCGGAGATTCTGTCGCGGGCGAGGCTACGCTGCAGCTCGAGCGCTTCCACGTAGCCCAATTGGCCCAGTGGTACAGCCCATAACTCGCGCTCAGCCACGGTGCATCACCTAAGTCACGTGTCCAGAACCCTGCCGAGTGAGTCGAGAGCGGCCTGGGCAACAGCCTCGGAAAGGGTGGGGTGGGCGTGGATCGCCAGATCGACCTCTTCAACGGTGAACTCGTTCTCACGCGCGACTGCGAGCTCGTGGATCAATTCCGTCGCGTGCGCGCCGATGATGTGGGCGCCGAGGATCTCGCCGTACTTGGCGTCGCGGATGATCTTGACGAAGCCTTCGGTCTCGCCGGCAGTGCGGGCGCGTCCATTCGCCGAGAAGGGGAATTTGCCAACCTTGTAGTCGATCTTCTTCTCCTTCACCTGGGCCTCGGTCATGCCGATCGATGCGACTTCGGGGTGACAGTAAGTCGCGTTCGGGATGTTGCCATAATTGACCGTGTGGACGTTCTTCTGTCCCGCGAGGAACTCAGCGAAGACCACGCCTTCGCGCTGCCCCTTGTGGGCGAGCATCGGCGGTCCAGCGACGTCGCCGACTGCATAGATCCCCTTCGCGGACGTTTCCATGCGCTCGTTGATCTTGATGAAGCCGCGATTGGTTAGCTGGACGCCCATCTCCTTGAGGCCGATCTCGTCGATAACTGGAGCGCGTCCAGCGGCCACGAGAACTTTCTCGACTTCGAGAGTCTGCTTCTTGCCGCCGACCTCGACGCTCATCGTCACGGAACTCTTGCCGACCTTCACGTCGCCGATTTTGGCAGCGGGGAGCACGTCGATCTTCCGTTTCTTGAAGCTTCTCGCGAGCTCGGCGCCGCAGTCTGCGTCCTCGAGCGGAAGGATTCCCGGCAGCGCCTCGATGAGCGTGACCTGGGTGCCGAAGGCGGCGAAGACGTCGGCGAATTCGCAACCGACAGCGCCTGCACCGATGATCGCCAACGTCTTCGGAGCCTTTTCGAGGATGAGAGCTTCGTCGGAAGAGATGACGGTGGTCTTGTTCAGCTCGAGTCCGATCTGCGGAAGTCCTTTGACTCGCGAGCCGGTAGCGATCACGATCGCCTTTTTCGCTTCGTGCTTCTCTTCCTTTCCGTCGATCTTCACCGAGACCGAATTCTTGCCGGCGATCTTAGCCGTTCCCTTGATCCACGTGATCTTATTTTTCTTGAACAGGAACTCGACGCCTTTGGAATTCTGGTTGCTGACGGCTCGCGAGCGCTTCATCGCGACGCCGTAGTCGAGCTTCACGTCGCCGACGGTGACGCCGAAGTCTGCGGCGTGGGAGACTCTGGTGGCGAGCGACGCCGATTCGAGGAGAGCCTTGGCGGGAATGCAGCCCCAGAGAACGCAGGTGCCGCCGAGTCCGTCTCGCTCGACGACGGCGACGGACATTCCGAGTTGGGCGGAGCGGATCGCCCCGACATACCCGGCGGGGCCGCCGCCTATGAAGATCACATCGTAAGAAGCCATTTTCGTCGGTTGGTGGGATCGTTAGGTCAGCGAGTAAATCTAGCTACTGGCCGGGCGATTTAACTGCGAGAAGAACAAGGTGAGAGGTGTAAGGTAGTAGGCACCGGGTGTCAGGTTTTCCTGATACCTGGCACCTATCACCTTTTACCTCTCACCTTGTTTTCCTCGCGTTGCAGTTGAGTAGGCGCTTCAGATAATCAGACTAAGCGGATTCTCGATGTACCGTCTGACCGTCTGCAGGAACTTCGCTCCAGTCGCGCCGTCTATCACCCGGTGGTCGCAGCTCATGGTGACGCGCATGCGCTGGCGGATTTCGAGCGCTCCGTCTATCACGATGGGCTTCTCCTCCACGCCGCCGATCGCAAGAATTCCAGCTTCCGGCGGATTGATGATCGCGGTGAACTGATCGATCCCGAACATGCCGAGGTTGGAGACGGAGAAGGTCGAGCCCATGTATTCCTCCGGCATCAGCTTGCGGTCGCGGGCTCTCTTGGCCAGGTCGCGCGCCTTCTCGGAGATCTCCCACATCGTAAGCCTGTCGGCGTCGAACAGGACCGGAGTGATGAGTCCGTCCTCGACCGCGACCGCCATCGCAACGTGAATCCGGTTGAAGTGGCGGATCTTGTCGTTGAGCCAGTGCGCGTTTACTTCGGGATGCTCCGCCAGCGCCAGCGCGACCGCTTTGATGACGATGTCGTTGAACGACACCTTGTACTGCTCTCCCATCTCCAGCAGCTGCGCGCGCAGCTCCGCGGCGCGGGTCGCATCGAACTCGGCGGTGAGGAAGAAAGTCGGAACAGGGCCGTTCGACTCGGCAAGACGGCGCGCGATCGTCTTTCGGATCTGTGTGAGCGGAATGTCCTTGAAGTCGCCCTCGGTGGCGAGCCTTTCCGCCGCGGCTGACCGTCCGGCACCACCGCCCGTGGCCTTGGCGTTCTCGATGTCGCGCTTGACGATGCGGCCACCGGGGCCGGTACCACGGATCGCTCCGAGCTGGATTCCTTTCTCGGTCGCGATCCTCCGGGCGAGCGGAGACGAGCGCGGCCGTCCACCCGGAGGCGCGGTAGCGCCCGGGCGCGCGCCGTTGCCCTTGGGCGGCTGAGGCGCGGTCGGTCGCGGCGGAGACGCGGACTGAGGTGCTGAGGGAGCGCCAGCCGCGGAGGCGGCAACTTTTTGCTGAGGCGGTGGCGGGGCTTCTGTCTGAGACTGGTCAGACGACTGCGGAACCGCATTCTCTTGCGCAGGCTTGGCCGACGCTGCGGCCGGCGCCGAGGCGGTTGCAGCCACGGCGGCGCCGACGATCGCGTCGATGTTCTCGTCGGGTGCAGCGATCACTCCCAGAAGAGTTCCGATCGGGGACGCGTCGCCTTCATTCGCCAGACGCTTGCGCAGCACGCCATCGCCGCGCGCGACCAGCTCCATTACCGCCTTGTCGGTCTCGACCTCGGCCAGCACGTCGCCGGCCTTGACCTGATCGCCCTCGTTCTTGTTCCACTTGACGAGGCGGCCTTCCTCCATCGTCGGCGAGAGCGCCTCCATCGTGATTTTCGTTGCCATAGTCGCTCAGTCGAGGTACATGACTTTCTTGATCGCCGCGACCGTCTTGCCGGCGTCGGGCTTCGCCGCTCTCTCGAGGTTCTTGGCGTACGGCATTGGCACGTCTTCCTGGTGCACGCGAAGCACCGGCGCATCGAGATCGTCGAAGCATTCGCGCTGTATGAAATCGACGACCTGCGATCCCATGCCGCAGATCTCCCAGCCCTCTTCGAGAACGACGGCCCGGTTTGTCTTCTGAACCGAGCGCGCGATGGCTTCGACATCGATGGGCCGCACGGTGCGGAGGTCGACGACGTCGATGTTGATTCCCTCCTTGGCCAGGTCATCAGCTACGCGCATGGCGACGAGTGCCATTTTTCCGTGGGTGATCACGGAGCAGTGGTCGCCTTCACGCTTCAGCTCCGCCACACCGAGCGGCACGATGTGCTCACCGTCGGGGACCTCCCCCTTGGTGTTGTAGAGCATCTCACCCTCGAGGAAGACAACGGGATTGTCGTCGCGGATCGCGGACTTGAGGAGTCCCTTCGCGTCTGCGGGCGTACCGGGAGTGCACACTTTCAATCCCGGGATGTGCGCGAGCCAGCTCTCCCACGCCTGCGAGTGCTGTGCCCCGAGCTGAAGCGCTGCGCCGTTCGGCCCGCGGAAAACCATCGGCATCTTGAACTGTCCGCCCGACATGTAGAGCATCTTGGCGGCCGCGTTCACGACTTCGTCGAGCGCGAGGAGCGCGAAATTCCAGGTCATGAACTCGACGATCGGCCGCAACCCGACCATTGCCGCTCCGACCCCCACGCCGGCAAATCCGAGCTCGGTGATTGGCGTGTCGACGATGCGCATGGGACCGAATTCGTCGAGTAATCCCTTGGAGACTTTGTAGGCGCCGTTGTACTGCGCGACTTCTTCTCCCATGAGGAAAACGCGGTCGTCGCGCTGGAGCTCCTCGCGAAGCGCCTGCGTCAGTGCATCCCTGTAGGTGACTACTGCCATATCAGGAGCTCGTGTCCGTGTAGACGTCGGTGTAGAGCTTCTCGAGCAGGGGCTCGGGGCTGGCGTCGGCGAAATCCCACGCGTCCTGCGCGATCGCCTTCGCTTCGTCGTCGAGCTTGCTCATCTCGCCCTCCGTCAGCTCGCCACCCTCGAAGATCCTGTTGTGCAGGAGGAGGATTGGATCGCGCCTCATGTTCTCTTCCAGCTCGTCCTTGGTGCGGTAGGTACCGCTCACCGCATCCGACATCGAGTGACCCATGAAGCGGTACGTTCTCATCTCGATCAGGGTCGGCCGCTTCTCCTTTCGCGCTCTTTCGGTGGCGCGCGCCATGCAATCGCGCACCGCGAAGACGTCCTGGCCATCGATCGACTCGCCTTCCATTCGATATCCTTTCGCGCGGATGAGCACGTCCTCGTTCGCGGTAGAGCGCGAGATCGCCGTGCCCATGCCGTAGCGGTTGTTCTCGATGATGAAGATGACTGGGAGCTCCCACAATGAAGCCAGATTCAGAGCTTCATGGAAGGCACCGATGTTGACCGCTGCCTCTCCGAAGAAGCAGACGCAGAGCTGATTGCCGCGACGATACTTGATCGCGAATCCGACGCCGGCCGCGATCGGAACGTGCGCACCGACGATGCCGTGTCCGCCGAGGAAGTTGGTCTTGGCATCGAACATGTGCATTGAGCCGCCCTTGCCGCCGGAGCATCCATCGGCGCGCCCGAACAGCTCCGCCATGACCGCGCGGGGGCTCACTCCACGGGCGAGCGCCTGCCCGTGATCTCGATACGCTGTGATCACGTAGTCGTCGGGACGGATCATCGACATCACGCCGGCCGAGATCGCTTCCTGTCCGATGTAGAGGTGGCAGAAGCCGCCGATCTTTCCGAGCGCGTACGCCTCGGCACAGCGCTCCTCGAAGCGACGCTGGAGCAGCATCGAGTGGAGCAGCTCGCGCCGGATCTGCGGCGTAGTTCCGCCGAGATCGTTCGCCGGCGCGCCGTCCGCGCCGTTGTTGCTGGGCGCGCCTTTTTCTTTCGGCTTCTGCGCTGGCGCCCGCTTCGCTTCGGTGCTCATACGCCGGCCGCCTGCACCTGCTCCCACGCGTGATAGCTGGAGCGAACGAGCGGACCCGACTCGACGTGCCGAAATCCCATTTCCATTCCAATCTCGTACAGTTTTCTAAATTCCTGCGGGGTGTAGTAGCGATCGAGCTTGATATGCGCGTCGGACGGTCGAAGGTATTGTCCGAGGGTAAGAATATCGACGTCGACTTC
>JBGPHO010000057.1:0-11816 GCA_041484425.1 Gemmatimonadaceae bacterium | reverse complement strand
ATCCTGCTCAGTCATCGCGGAATCGTCTTCGATGTCCACCTCCAGCTTCGCGATGCGCCTGATTTTGCGTAATGCGTTCAGAGTGCGGTTCACCGCGATCCGGTGGGCCCACGTTCCGAACTGCGAGTCGCCTCGATAGCTCGGGAGTGCCCGGAAAATCTGCATCCAGACCTCCTGCGAGATGTCAGCGGCCAGCTCGGAATCGTCGCATAGCCTGCGAACGACGGCGTCGATGTGAGGCGCATGCTGCGACCAAAGCCGTTGCATTGCCCTTTCGTCGCCGGCTATCGCGCGCTTTAGGTCGAGTTGATCGAATGGCATCTCGGACTCTTGATTAGTCACTGCACATCAGCCTATAGTTTCCCTGAAAACCGGTGACTTTCCCTCTATGCAATCGTTTGCAAGCGTACACCTCGCCCTTCCCGCGAAGCGGCATGTCTCTATCCCGGCCGGGTCGGAACTTCGGCTCTCGCGGACAGTATAAATTACAGTAGTTCAAGGAGTTAGCGTTGCTTAGAGTCATTCTCACTGCCCTGACGATGACCCGAGCGGGCGATGGCCTGCCGGTCAAGTCACCGACTGAAGTCGGGATGTCGAGTACCCGTCTCGGCGCGATCGAGCGCGTGGTTGAGCGCGGAATCAAGGCTGGAGGCTACCCCGGCGCCTCGGTAATTGTGGGTAGAAAGGGAGCGGCGGTATTCGAGAAAGGCTTCGGCAAGCTCTCCTGGAGCGAGAACAGCGCACCGGTAGATGCCGAGCGCACGATCTACGATGTGGCATCCCTCAGCAAGGTCGTCGGCACCACGACGGCGATCATGATTCTCTACGACGAAAAGAAGATCGGGCTCGACGACCCGGTCGTTAACTACATCCCCACATTCGGTGGCGGAGACAAGGACAAGGTCACGATCCGCCAGCTCCTCACCCACACGTCCGGCCTCCCGGCGGGCAGGGATATCTGGCGCATTGCCCAGACCCCGCTCGAAGCGCGCGCACTGGTTTTGAGCACTCCGCTGGAGGGCCGTCCCGGCGCCCAGTACATCTACTCTGATCTCGGTGCGGATGTTCTCGGACTCCTGATCGAGGTCGTCTCCGGCGAGCCGCTGGACAAGTACCTGGCGCGGCGAGTGTTCGAGCCGCTCGGCATGAACGAGACGATGTATCGCCCGGCCGACTCGCTCCGCTATCGCATCGCTCCTACGGAAGTCACCCCCCCTCGCGGCTACCCGCTGAGAGGCGAGGTTCACGATGAAAACGCCTACGCTTTGGGTGGTGTGGCGGGACACGCTGGTCTCTTCAGTACCGCTGCCGACCTCTCGGTGTTCGCGCAAATGATGCTCAACGGCGGCGAGTACAACGGCGTCCAGATCATCAGCAAGCCGACCGTCGAGCTCTTCACCTCGCGATCGTTCGGTCACCGTGCGCTTGGCTGGGATACGGCTGAGGGAGACTACGGATCGGGCCGATACCTTGGACCGACCGCCTACGGGCATACGGGATTCACGGGCACCTCGATGTGGATCGATCCCGAGCGCGAGATGTTCGTGATCCTTCTCACCAACCGCGTACATGCGGCACGTGCGCTCAGGCCGGCGAAGGTCATCTCCGATGTCCGCGCCGATCTATCGGATGCGGCGGTACTCTCCGTCCTCGACGGGCCGAAGCTGGCTTCTGGATCCAAGTCCTTCCGCGCCGACCGCGAAGTGGGCTGGAATCCGCCGCCGCGCCGCGCGTCGAGACGCCGCCACGGCTCATCCCGCCATCACACGATCGCGAGCGCCACTTCGAGAAGCCGCGCCAGCTCGGCGAAGAAGAGTGCCTCCGGCAAGAAGGCACCAGCAAAAAAGAGCACAAAGAGCCACTAACCAGGTTCAAACGGATAAAGAGCGGGCGTCCGAAAGCGCGCCCGCTCTTGTTTCGACGAGGTCGAGTTGGTGATTATTCGGTAGTCAACGCGGAATCCTGAATGAGCGACGAATCAGCAACTACCCCGACTCCGACTGAAGCGCCTGCCACGAGCGGGGTAGTGTCCGAGGACCAGGTCAAGCTCGCGCTCCGACGGGTCAAGGATCCCGACCTCCAGCTCAATATCATAGACCTGGGGTTGGTTTACGGAATTGCCGTCGATGGTACGACCGTCAAGGTCGATATGACCCTCACATCCCCTGCGTGCCCGTCCGGTCCCGAACTGATGACCAACGCCGAAATGGAAGTGAAGAAGCTTCCGGGCGTGGAGAAGGTGGAAGTGAATCTCGTCTGGATGCCCTTCTGGACGCCCGAGAAGATGGAGCCGCGAGTGAGGGCCTACCTCGGCTTCTAGTGACGGGGCGGATCACCCGATACAATTGATCGGGTGCGTCTTGATCTCAGCGCTGTTGCTCTCGCGTCGCTCCTGTTCGCCGTAGCCTGCGCGACGAATCCCCGATCCAGGAACAAGACCGCTGCTGCCCGGCGGTCGTCCGCAGACGGTATCGGCTGCCTCGACACGCTGCACGCGATTGATTCGATCTCGACGATCGTCAAAATGACCGTCGCCCCACAGGATTCCAGGATCGACCTGCCGCACGAATTCGAGAACCTGTTCGTTCAGGAATTCCGCTCGCATTTCAAGGCACCCGCGAACTTGCCGCTGAGCGTTGTTATGGGCTCCGAGCCGTGCGACTCGCTCGGCTCACGTTGCGTTGGCGGAGTGCTGAGAGTGGGGGCAGTAGCGTACGCCACGGCACACAACAACGGCAAGCTATCGGACATAGAGGTGGTCGATGTTGCCCTGACGCCGGGCTTCGCGGACAGCGTGAACGCCGCGCTGGAATCGATGTCGCGCGAGGAGCTGGCGCCGCCCATGGGTGATGTCGATTCCATTCCCGTCATCCTGCAGATCGTCCCGGAGGAGAAACCAGACACCGTTCCGACCGTTCGCCATGTGCTCCGGGCGTTGGTGCCTCGGTACGATTGGCCGTTCAGCTACGCCTCGATGCCGGCGGCTGGCGTAGATGCGAAGTATCCCTTCACCGCGCGTTTGGTAGGCGTGGAGGACAGCGTGACTCTCGCGTTCACCGTCGAGTCCGACGGTACGATTGCCCCCGGGTCGATCGAGCTGGTGAGCGCAAACTATCGGGATTTCGTGGCATCAGTGCTCGATGCGCTGGGTCGTACACGGTACCACCCGGCGCACCTGGGCGATTGTGCGGTGGCCACGCGGATGAAGCAGCGGTTCATGTTCAAGGTGCCCGAGTAGAGGAGATTCTCTACGCCTGCTGCAGCGCTCGGACAAAACCTTCCCCCATCTCCTCGATCTGCCATCGCCTCAGATCGGGAACCGCGGCAAGATCCTGGATCGTTTTTGCTCCGCTCCGCGCCACATTCTCCAGCCTCTCCCGCGAGCATAGCACTCCCGGATCCAGCTCCAGCCTCGCCGCGGCGGCATCGCGAACCGCCTTGAGTCGAGCGACCTTGTCGTCGAAATCGCGATCCTTGTTCCAGCGCTGACCCTTCGGGAATTTCGGCAGATCTGCCTCGAGCGCGTCCGTCCCACGTCGAATCGCGGCTACGATATCGGCCCCTGCGCGCTCGATCATTCCCTTCGGCATCCCCTTGATCGTACTCAGCTCCGAGCTGCTCTTCGGCGCTCGGCGGGCAATCTCGAGCAGGACCTCATTGCCGATCACCCGGAACGTCGCGCGATCGAGCTGCGCCGCAACACTGTTGCGCCAGTTCGCGACCTCACGCAGAACGGCGAGCTCGCGTCGGGAGAGGTCGCGCGCCCCCTTGATGCGGAGAAATCCCTCCATGCTGTCCTCGGCGTCCCAGCGCGTTCCCTCGAGGCGGGCGAACTCTTCCTCGGCCCAGTGCATGCGGCCGCGACGCTTCAGCTCAGCCTTCATGAGATCCTTGAGCTGGAGCAGATACCGCGTGTCCTCCGCGGCATATGCCAGCATGTCGGGCGTGAGCGGACGCATCGACCAGTCGGCGCGCTGATGCTTCTTGTCCAGCTTCACCTGGAAGTACTGCTCGAGCAGCGCCGCGAGCCCGAACGACTTGATGCCCAGCAGCTGCGACGCGACGCGCGTGTCAAAGATGTTGGTTGCGTGCCAGCCGTAATCCTGGTGTAGCAGCCGCAGGTCGTAGTCGGCATCATGGAACACGACCTCTACGTTCTTGCTCTCGAGCAGCTGGCCCAGTTTTGCGGGCGATCCAATCGGCAGCGGGTCGATGATCGCGCTCTGCTCGCGCGTCGAGATCTGAAGGAGATAGATGCGATCGAGAAAACGATGGAAGCTTGCCCCTTCGGTATCGAGGGCGAGCTCTTTCACATTGGATATTTCGGTGAGGAAGCGGTCTACCTCGGGTACCTGGTCGAGATAGAGAGCGCTCTCCGTCTTGGCGGGAGGCATCATCCAAATCTAGCGCCTTAATGGTGTGGCGCTCTTCGCGGGTTAACTTTCGTCGCTGGCCACTCATTCGACGATCCGATGACCGAAAACTTCAAGGTTCACATTTATCCAAGCGATTGCGACTCGGTGGGGCACGTCAATCACGCCCATATGCTGACGCTGCTGGAGCGCGCGCGCTGGTCGGCGCTTGAGCGCCACATGTCGTACAGCGACTACATGAAGTCGAGTCTGTGGGCGGTGGTGCGAAAGGTGGAAGCGTCGTATCAGGCCCAGACTTTCCCCGGCGACGACATCAGCATTCGGACGGGACTCACTTCCGTCGGGAATACAAGCTTCATCGTTCGGCAGGAAGTGCGGAATCAGCGCAACGCAGTGGTATGTGATGCGTCGATCGTGTACGTAACCGTATCTAATGACGGAAAGCCGATTCCCGTTCCCGATCAGTGGCGGATGCTTTTCCCCCCGTGGGAAGAGGAAAAACCCCGTTGAGCAATCCAGGCCGGGCGCCCGATGGCGTAAGCGCGACGGAGCGGTCGATTGCCGCTCAGATCGGCGCTGTGTTGTTCCGTCATCGCGGCTGGCTGCCGCTTCTCTTCCTCGGAATTCCGCTCGTGATGCCGGGATCCACTTCTCCCTTTCGCTGGGAAGTGGGGCTCGCGCTGATCGTGATCGGCGAAGCAATCCGTCTGGCGGGGGTCGCGGCGGCGGGTACGGTGACGCGCCGCCGCTCGCGCAACGTACAGCGGCTGGTCACCTACGGAATCTTCGCCTGGGCGAGGAACCCTCTCTACATCGGCAACTTTCTGATCTGGCTGGGATTCGTCACCATCTCCGGCGTGCTCTGGTTCCTCCCGATCGCCGTGCTCCTGTTCGCGGCCGAGTACGAGTTGATCGTTCGGTACGAGGAAGGCGTGCTCGAATCGATCTTCGGCCGCGAGTACCTCGATTACAAGAATGAGACGCCGCGCTGGATCCCCCGTCCGCCAAAAGGCCCGCAGGCAGAGGGCGAGTACCACTGGGCCGAGGCGTTCAGGAGCGAGATCAGCACGTTCCTGCAGTACGCGGTGCTGCTGCTCGCGTTCTGGGTCAAGAGCCAGGTTATGCTGGGGTCAGGCGGCGTGTGGGCCCGATGGACCATCAAGAGGGTCTGAACGAAGCGGGGGGCGAATTGCATGACCCAAACCCAAAAGAACGGGATCCGAGATCTGAGAAGCATGGTGGTGAGTACGTAGTCACTGCGCTTGAGACGTGCTTCTGCGCAGTAAGGATATGCAACTAGGCTTGTGCCCTGATGCCCCCGGTGCCGTCCCGGCGTCGTCCACTAACAACTCCCATCTACGCTTCTGAGATCTCGGATCCCGTTCTTTTCAGCAGTTCAGTTTCCCGCCGCCCGGCAGTCGACGCACAACGGTCTTTGATTAGAAAACCGCGCCCTTACCTTCTCGAGAAAAGAGCCGTACAAGTGCCTATCGCACAGCGCCCGTTTGCACGACGTGCACACGCCGCCCTTCCCAACCCTGAAAAACGCCTTGCACTGGTCGCACTGCCAGCTGAATGCGGACGGGCGGAAGATCGGCACTTACACGATCGCAAGCGTCTGAGATCCGCTCCAGGACGTGCCGGGCTTGAGCTCCACCGGTGAGCCGATCTGCGCCGCTTCGACGCAGACCATCCTCATGTAGTCTTCCGTGTCGAGTCCGATGAATCCGGTCACCTTCTCGGCCCACGGATTCCAGACGACGGCGTCCTTGAAGCCCGCAGCGCGAATCTCGATCCGGCGCTCGTTCCCGCGGTCCTCCACCTCGATCTTCTTCGGAGCCTTGAGGTAGACGCGATCGGTTTCGTCCGAGATCACGAGCTTCTTCGCTTCGTCCTTCGTCTCGTTTCCGCCCTGCGTCTTGTCGAGGTACCACTTGCCGGTGAAGCCCCGTATCGCCGTCTCGCGGATGTCGGCGACAGCGACGTAAGTGTGGAGCGCCGACGTGAAACTGAACAACTCATCGCCGGTGTTGAACGCCGCCAGCTTCACTTCGAGCGATTTGTCGTCGATCGTGACAGTGAGCTCGGTGCGGAAATGGTACGGCCACTGCTCGCGCGTGCGATGGTCGTCCTTCAGCACGAGCCTGGCCGACGAGGGATCGTCGGATGAGCCGTCGTTCTCCGCGAGCTCCCATTCCATTTTCCTCGCGAAGCCGTGCTGCGGCAACGGACCTATATTCGCGAACTGCGGCCACACCACCGGAATTCCACCGCGTATCGGGTCGCCCGGCGCAAAGGTCGCCGTCTTGCCCATGAACAGAACTTCCTTGCCGCCCGCGGGAATCCACGACGTCACGTGCGCGCCATTCAGATACACATCCGCCGAGCTGCCCGATGGATGCGAGAGCAGCACGGTAGACATTCCGTTCTTTCCGGGAACGATGGGAGGTGTCATGGGATCAGATATTGAGGGCCGAGCACCGGGTTCCGCCAGTCGCTCGCATTGGTACGGCTACCGGTTGGGCCGTCCCGGAGGGGTTTCGCTCTTGAACACTTCGCGGTTGATCTGAACGTACTCCTTGAGGTTAGCGGGAACGTCCTCTTCCGGAAAGATCGCCGTCACCGGGCACTCAGGCTCGCACGCACCGCAATCAATGCATTCGTCAGGATGGATGTACAACTGATCGGGGCCCTCGTAGATGCAGTCGACCGGACATACATCGACGCAAGCACGGTCCTTTGTATTCTTGCAGGCTTCAGTTATGACGTAGGGCATTTCGTTCCTGATGTGGCCACGGCGACGCAAGCGTGGTGAGCTGCGCCGAAGATGATTCCTTTCCGAAAAATAGACCTGCACGATTGAATAGCAACCACACGCTTCACTACTTGATGATCCCCGCCAGGGCCGCGAGCAGGAAGACCGCAAGTATCGCGAGAACAACCGTCGCCATCCGCCGCCGTGTCCTCCGTACGGCCGTCCATACCTCTTCGTCGAGGTAGTAAGTTCCCGCCGCCGCCTCGCGGATGACGGCCCGCTGACGCAACCGTCTGAGCCCCAGCGATTGTCCGAGCCCGATCGCCGTGTATGACTGCGCTGTCTCGCGCGAGGTAGCGCCGGCGGCGCGGAAGTCGTCCACGACCTCCATCTCCCGTCTTCTAATTGCCGCGGCGACTACTGCTGCGCCCATGTCAGCTGCTCCTTTGATGAATCAATGCCAAGCTACCGGCGCCACGGCGGAATCTCGCCGCGTTTTTTGTCGAGATCGGGATTCTCGCGAAAAAGCGTGGTAGTCCGTCCGATCACCTGCACCACCGCGGAATTGGTCGCCGCTGCCAGCGAGGCCGCAAAATCCTTCGGCTTCACGTCGTCCTTGTTCCCGAGCTTAACCTTCACAAGCTCACGCGTGCGAAGCGCGTCGTCGAGCGCGCCGATGAGAGATGGCGTAAGCCCGTGCTGTCCGACGTGCACCGTCGGACTGAGATGATGCGCCTCCGAGCGCAGCTCCGCACGCTCCTTGCCTTTCAATTCTTCATCCTGCCCGGCTTCGTGATGAAGACGCGCACATCGATGGGCGTGCCGTTCCAGTAGTTCCCGTCGCTCCGCATCACCTGAAAGTGCAGATGCGGTGTCTCGGGCGAAGCGTTGCCCGTCGTTCCGACGAACCCGATCACATCGCCCTCCTCCACCTGGAGCCCTTCCTTCACATTCGGCGCGTAGCCCATCAGGTGCGCGTAGTACTGCACGTAGCGTCCGCTGGCATCCGCAACGTAGATCGTGATTCCGCCCGCGCCACTATTTGCCAGCTTGATGATGCGGCCTGGCGCCGCTGCAAGCACCGGAGTCCCGCGCATCGCGAGTATGTCGGTCGCCATATGGATGCGCCCGCCACTACGCGCCTCGTGGTAGGTGTCGGTAAGCGCCGAGGGCGAAACGCCTTCCACCGGTACCATCAACGGATGCTGCCGAAAATACGCGGAGTCCGACGCGAGCATCGGACGCATGTCGAGTCTGACGTCACCATCCGGTCTCGTGACCACCACCGGTGGCATCCGCGCAGTCGTTGCATCAGTCGGAGCGCGGAGATTGACGCAGGCGGTGGCGCCGACGACCGCGCAGAACAGATCAACTCGTCGCCGCAGCTTCCCGCTCCTTCAGCTCGCGCGCCAGCTGCGCGATTCCTTCCTCGATCGTTTTCGAGTGATGCATGGAGCAGAACTTCGGTCCGCACATCCCGCAGAACTCGGCGCTCTTGAAGTACTCTGCCGGGAGGGTTTCGTCGTGGTACTCCTGGGCGCGCTCCGGATCCAGGCTCAACCGGAACTGTTCCTTCCAGTCGAACGCGTAGCGTGCGCGTGACAGCGCATCGTCGCGATCGCGTGAACCCTTTCTGCCGCGTGCGACATCAGCGGAATGCGCGGCGATCTTGTAGGCGATCACTCCCTGTCGAACGTCTTCCGCGTTGGGAAGGCCGAGGTGCTCCTTGGGCGTTACGTAGCAGAGCATGTCGGATCCGAACCAGCCTATCATCGCCGCGCCGATTGCGCTCGAGATGTGATCGTAGCCGGGCGAGATGTCGGTTACGAGCGGTCCGAGCGTATAGAACGGCGCCTCGTTGCAGACCTCTTTCATGCGGCGGACGTTCATCTCGATCTGATCCATCGGGATGTGTCCGGGGCCCTCTACCATTACCTGCACGTCGCGCTCCCACGCGCGGCGAGTAAGCTCGCCGAGTGTGTCGAGCTCCGCGAACTGCGCGCGGTCGCTGGCGTCGGCGATGCATCCGGGACGCAGGCTGTCGCCGAGCGAAACGGTGACGTCGTAGTGGCGGAGGATGTCGAGGACATCGTCGAATCTCTCGTAGAGCGGATTTTGCTTGCGATGTGCCATCATCCATACCGCGTGGAGCGAGCCGCCACGGCTCACGATGCCGGTGATCCGCCCGTGCACGAGCGGGAGATGCTCGATCAGGATTCCGGCGTGGAGCGTCATGTAGTCGACGCCCTGCTTTGCCTGGTGCTCGATCATGTCGAGCAGGTCGTCGGCGGTGAGTTCCTCGAGCTGCTTGTCCCACTTGCCGTCGGGTCCGCCCTGCACCGCCTGGTAGATCGGGACCGTTCCGATCGGAACCGGCGACGCGGCGATGATTGCGCGACGGATTCCATCGATGTTGCCGCCAGTAGAGAGGTCCATCACCGTATCGGCGCCGTACTTGACCGCGATCTGGAGTTTTTCGATCTCGCCATTTACGTCGGACGACACCTGGGAGTTGCCGATATTGGCGTTGATCTTCACGCGGGCGACCTTGCCGATGGCCATCGGCTCGAGCGCGCCCGCCAGGTGGTGAACGTTGGCGGGGATGATGAGCCGCCCGATGGCGATCTCGTCGCGCACCAATTCCGGGGCAAGATCCTCGCGCTCGGCGACGAACCGCATCGCATCGGTGATCTCGCCGCGACGCGCGTAGTGCATTTGTGTGACTGCCGCTGCTCGCTGCGGGTTGCGGGAGCCATTCGCCCCGCTCGGCGTGGCAAGCGACCCGGTGGGCGCCTGCGCCGTTGCTGCTGTTTCCATCGTTCGACTCCCTACGCCGGTACTAACCGGATCAGGTTCTGAGGGACTTTCTCAGCCGCGCGTCGCTGCCGGACTTGGCAGCCAGGATCCCGCGTGGCACCCCTGTCTGTCTCCAATATATACCAGCGATAGCCCTCGCGACTGTCGCGTGAGGCTTGTGCGAGGTTCCCGCATGACAACGCTTGGCCACAACGTTCCTCCAAGTGAGACGCGACCCACCGCAGCCCGTTGTCCACGTCGATTACCCTGACTGGGTAAACTCCGTGGTCGACTGGGAGCAAGCTTACCCCGCCGATGAGGAGCGGATGCGGCTCGCGATCGCAGTCGCGCGCGCGAACGTCGAGCGGGCAACCGGCGGCCCATTCGGCGGCGCAATCTTCGAGGCTGCGAGTCTGGACCAATCGGCGATCGCCGAGGCATCGGCAGCCTTCCGCGTGAGGTTACATGTGTTCCTCTTGACGCGGCAGCTTTTGATATAGACACTCTCTCGGATGCGGCCCCATTTGCATCCACTTTCTAGACAGAGGATAGCATGGCCATAAACACGCAGAAGGTCCTGATCGGAGGCATCGCTGCCGGTGTCGTGATGAACGTCATCGATTTCATATCGAACACGTACATCTTAGGCGCGCGCATGAAGGCGGAATCGGACGCCTTCAAGCCGGGCCTGGCCGATCAGATGATGTCGGGCTCCTCGATAGCGGGCTACATCGTCATGGACTTCGTGCTCGGGATTCTCCTGGTGTGGACTTACGCGGCGATTCGCCCGCGTTTTGGTCCCGGGTTGAAGACGGCGGCCTATGCTGCGGTCTTGTTCTGGCTCCTCGCCGGGATCTTCATGTCGGGATTCATGCACATGGGAATGATGTCAGGGGGACTCTGGTGGTCATTCGCGGTCATCGGACTGGTGAACTTCTTTCTTTCAGCGTGGACCGGGGCCAAGCTGTACTCCGAAGCCTCCGCGGGGTAAAACGGCGAGCGCAGAAAAGACGGGCGTAAAGGGGCGGGTGCTGAGTGCCAATCTCGCTTGGCGCTCGTCTATTTGATATGGGAAAACTCTTCGCTTTCATCGGTTCCACCATCGGCGGCTACGCCGGCTGGGCCCTTGGGGCGACCGTGGGACTGACAACCGCGGTAATGGTCAGCATGGTCGGCACCGGGGTCGGCATATACTACGGCCGCCTCATCGCCAAGAACTACATCGACTAGCCGAGAATTACATCGACTGGCAATTGCAAAAAAGGCGCACTCATCTGAGCGCGCCCTTTTTTTTAATTCAACTCGCCGAATCAGACCGACTGCTGCACCACCAACGCCTGATTGAGCTTGAGCGAGATCCGCCCGCCATTCGGAACGCAGCCGTCGTATTTCCCGGTCACACCGGCGACCACTGCTCCTGCCGCTGCGCCAGTCGCGGCACCAATCACCGTCGATTTGGTCTTGTGTCCGAAGATCTGACCCAACACTGCGCCTATGACTGCTCCGGTGGCGACTTTCTTTCCGTCGCTGCTCGCGTCGCCGTTGCGAACCTTCTCGACCTGGGCGGCGGTCACGGATGAATTGACCGGGTAGGTCTTGCCATTGAACGCGATCGAGCGAACGACGAACTCCATCTCGACGTTGTCGTTCGCATTCTCGCTGCGCTTGAGCGAGGTTAGCTCTATCACAGCGGTAGCACCTGCCGGAATCGAAACTCCGTTCGAGCCCTGTACTGATTCAGCAACGCTCGCGGTGAAACGGTCTCCCACGGCGTAGGTGTTGGTGCAAACGCGTTGTCCCGAGTAGAGCGAGATGTCGGATCCGCTCGCGATCGTGCCGATACCGCGCTCGGAGCCGGTTGTGCCCTCGGTCACGGTGTTCCCGTTGGTAGT
>JBGPHO010000056.1:0-11847 GCA_041484425.1 Gemmatimonadaceae bacterium | reverse complement strand
CTGAAAAACGATAGAACGGCAGACGGCATCGAAATGAGAGCCGGCGCTCGCCGGCCACCCCTTGTAGCTGCCAACCTTGTCGATCACCTGAGCCAGGGCAGGATCGACCTTTCTGAGGTGCGCGACGGCTTTCCGGCCGAACGCGGTGGAATCACCAGATTTCATTCTTGCCCGTCAGTGGTAGAGGCTCGCGATTGAGCCGCAGCTCGATCAGCGTCGTCGTGAACGGACAAAAGAATTTTATGCCCGTAATCGGCAAATATACGGGCCGTGAGCGACCCCCGTCCCGCATCCCTGGAAACTCTATATTTGTGACGATGAAGCCGCCGCTACCAACAAAAAAGCCGACGCAGATGCCGGCGCCGCCTGTACAGTCGCCGCCCCACGCGCCGCGGCCGGTCTCCGACATGTCGCCGGCCGAATTCCGGAAGCACGGTTATGCCGTGATCGACTGGATAGCGGACTACCTGGGCGCGCCGGAAAAATGGCCCGTGCTGCCTGCGGTCCGGCCGGGCGATGTGCGCCGGACCCTACCAAAATCGCCGCCCGAGCGGGGGGAGTCGATGGATGAAATCCTCGGCGATTTTCAGCGGCTCATCGTTCCCGCGACGACCCATTGGAATCATCCTGCATTCATGGCGTACTTCGCGAATTCCTCGACCGCCGCCGGGGTTCTGGGGGAGGCGCTGACCGCGGCGCTCAACGTCAACGCCATGCTCTGGAGGACGAGTCCGGCTGCGACCGAGTTGGAGATGCTGACTCTGGATTGGCTGCGGCAGATGCTCGGGCTGCCGGACGGATTATTTGGCACGATCGGGGACACCGCGTCGTCAAACACGCTCTACGCTTTGGCAGCCGCGCGGGAGATGCATCCGGAACTTCGCATCCGCGAGGAAGGGATGTCGGGGCGGGCAGATCTTCCGAAGGTCGTGATCTACTGCTCTGAGGAAGCACACTCGAGCGTCGACAAAGCAGTGATGACGCTCGGCCTTGGCCTCGAGGCGCTTAGAAAGATCCCCACTGATTCGGCGCTGAGGATGGATGCGGCCGCGCTGGCTACGGCCGTCGATAACGACAGACACGCCGGACGAGTGCCGCTCGCCGTTGTGGCCACAGTGGGAACTACTTCGACTACCGCCATCGATCCGGTTCCAGACATTGCGGAGATTTGCGAGAGGCACGGGTTGTGGCTGCACGTCGATGCATCCTACGGCGGCACTGCGGCGATTCTGCCCGAGATGCGCGACGTGCTGGACGGATGCGACCGGGCTGACTCACTGGTCGTGAATCCGCACAAGTGGCTGTTCACGCCGATGGACTGCTCGGTGCTGTACACGCGGCGGCCTGACCTGTTGAAGCGCGCGTTCCAGCACATTCCCGACTACCTGGTCGTGAGCGAAGGTGAAGGAGTGGCGAACCTGATGGATTACGGGGTCGCGCTCGGCCGCCGCTTCCGCGCGCTCAAGCTCTGGTTCGTGATCAGAAACTTTGGCGTGGAAGGCCTGCGCTCGCTGATCAGGGAGCATATTCGGATCGCACGCCGTCTCGCCGACTGGATCGACGGCGATCCCGAGCTCGAGCGAATGGCGGACGTGAACTTCTCAACCGTGGTCTTCCGGCATCGCCCGCTCTGCATGAGCGGGTGTGAGCTCGACGACCATAATTCCCGAACGCTGGCCAAAATTGTCGAAGGACGCGAAGTCTACCTCTCGCACACTCGCGTGCGCGGGAGTTATGCCCTTCGCATCGCGATCGGCAACATTCATACGACCGAGGCGCACGTTCGGCGGGCCCTGGAGCTGGTAAAGGAAGCAGCCAAGACGCACGGTTAGAGGCGCCCGCGGCGGTGGGGTCCTGAGTCCTGCGAAGAACGATAGGAGCGCTGCGGCACCGAGGCGAGGAACGTTAGCTGCGGATGGGTATATTATCGGACGTATTTTGAACCCCCCGTCTTTTCATTTACGAATCAGGGAGATCCTTGATGAGAGTTTTTGTGACCAGAATTGCGGCCGCTTTGTCGATCGGTGTCGCCGCTGCATCGCCGCTCCTGGCGCAGGGTGCTGCGACCTGCGATCCCACCGCCAACACCAGGGGCGACATCGCGAAGGCCCAATTCTCGATGACGCGCGCCATTTCTTCCTCGGACAAGGGAAATCCGACGCGGGACCTGAAGGAAGTGCTCAGGCTCGTCGACAACGGCACAGATAACCCCACTGCGCGCAACTATCTGCGTGGCGAGGCGTACATCCTTTTTCTGATGCAGCCGAACTCTCCCGGCGTCGTCCAGCGTGGCATGCTCGGAATGACGACGAACCCCGCCGGGACGATCGATCTGTACGTGGCGGCCGATTCCGCGTTTTCGATGGTCGAGAAAGCGTCGCCCGAGTGCGTGCCGACTATCACGCAGTGGCGTCAGCAGAAGCCATGGCTCAACACGCTCAACGCAGCAATCAGTGCGTTGAACGCGGGACAATTGGATTCCGCGGAAGTGCTGGCCAAGAGATCGCTGCTGCTGGACCGTCACGCGCCGTACGCCTATTCGGTCCTCGGCTCTGTCGCCCAGGGCCGGAAGAACTGGCCGGCCGCGAACGATTACTGGAAGCAGGCGCTAGCTGCCGCTGGCACTGATAGCATGTATGCGGATGTTCGCACGAAGACATTGTACGAGATCGCATCGGCCACTTCCGACAAGGCCGAAGCACTATCCGGCGCCGCCAAGCGCGCCGCTGCGAAGGAGGCGATCAAGCCGTGGCAGGATTACATCGCGGTGGCAAACAACGATCTTCTCCTCGCCGACGCGATTGACAATGTGTCACGCATGTACGTGGAGGCTGGCGACAGCGCATCAGTGCCCACGATCTACGCGCCGATGCTCGCCAACCCGGCCAAATACGGAGAGATCTCGCTCGTTCACGCCGGTGTGGTCGCAACCCGCAACGGGCATCAGGTCGACGCGATCAAGCTGTTCGATGCCGCGCTCACGCAGAACCAGTACTCGCGCGATGCGATCAACAATCTCGCGGCGACGTACATCCAGAACAACGAGTTCCCGAAGGCATTTCCGCTAATCGATCGGCTAGTGGCGCTCGATCCGAGCAACCCCGACAATCCGCTGCTATACGCCTTCGCCTATCAGGGACTGTACAAAGGAACGAAGGACAAGAAGCTCCAGAAGATCTACACGGATTCGCTGGTGTACTTCAACGCCAAGTCAGAGAATTTGCCGGTGAAGCTGGTGGTGACGGAGTTTACGCGCCGGGCGGACCAGACGATGCTGGCCGGAACGATCGAGAACCGCGGTACGGCGGCCAAGACTTACACGGTGAACGTGGAATTCCTCGACAAGACCGGGACGGTGATTTCCACGGAGACCACGACGGTGGGGCCGGTGGCGCCTAAGAAGTCAGGGGCATTCAGGATCACGACGCCGAAGGGCGGGGCGTTCGGGTATAGGTACAAACCGATCACGTAAAGTTTCCAACTGCAGCTGAAGACTAACTGCCCGGGGTTGTCGGCTTGAAAGCTGATGGCTCCGGGCAGCTTTTTGTGCGGGTATGTAAAGGACCCTTGACACCGTGCGCGTGGGGACATACCATTCGTCATCGCATGAACGGTGCGAACATGGCGGCTACGGTTGATTCCGAATGTGTTTCGACTCGTGAGCGTCCAATCTCCCCCCAGCTTCAATGAGAATGCGCACAACGCTCGTTATCGCCTTCGCTTTCATGGCCGCTTCCGGCCGTCTTCTCGTAGCTCAACAGGCAACTGGTGCCGACATGACGGGCACGTGGGTGATCAATCGCGCCAAGAGTGACTTCGGCATGCTTCCTCCGCCCACGATTGATTCGACTACCGCGACCAGAGTGGGAGCTATGTATCAGGTCGAAACAACCTCGGACTTCGGCGGCCAGGGTATTCAGCATCTGTCGTACAAATGGCCAGCTGGCGAAGGCGAGTCGACGAATGACTTGGCGAGTGGCGCGACGATTCACACTACGACCAAGGTTCAGCACGACACGACGACGTTCTCGAGCACGATCTCTGTTCAGGGCCGAACCGTCGCACTCCAGACGGGTCGCATGTATCGCTCGCCGGACGGCAAGACGCTCACGCGTGAGATGGAAATGCAGCCGCTCGCTGGTCCAAGCACGGACCCGATGCATTTTCGGCTCGTGTACGATAGGAAATGACCAGCGATAGCTGGCTCAGAAGAATCCGCCGGCCGGTAGTCGCGTGGGCGCTCACCGCCCTCGTCCTGGAGCTCGTTGTCGTGCAGATGCTTCAACGAGCGCCATCGTTGCCCGCCGGCGCGCAATTGGCGTTGGCACTCGCACCGCTGCTTCCCTCGCTTCTGTTCGTGTTCGCGCTGGTTCGCATGGTTCAGCACATGGACGAGCTCCAGAGACTGATCTGTGCAATCCGTGTTCATTGCTTTCATCGGCGCGCTCGCGCTCACCTTTGTTTTCGCGGCGGTGGAGCAGGCGGGCGCGTATCGGCCGCCGTGGGATAGCGTCGGAACGTTGATGTTGGCGCTATGGGCGGTGGCATATGTGTATTCGTCGTGGAGATACCGGTGACGCACGCGCCCGTACGATAGCCGGGTGCAAAACCGGATCAGGCTGCTGAGAACCGAGCGGGGCTGGTCGCAAGCAGAGCTGGCCGAGCGACTTCACGTGTCCCGCCAAACGGTCAACAGCATCGAGACGGGCAGATACGACCCAAGCCTCCCGCTCGCATTCACCATCTCGCGCCTGTTCCGTCTGCCGATCGAGCAGATCTTTACTCCGCAACGTTAAGAGGCGAAAAAAGACGCTGGGTTTTTCACGAGCTGCGCGGCAACATGAGAGGATCCGCCTCGACAATCGCCCCCAGAATCCAGAACAGCTTCCCGTCAAACCAGAAAATCGCGACCTGCTCCATCTCGCGCGCAAGCTCGATCGCCTTCTCCCGCGGCATGAGCACCGCGACGCTGCACTCGCAGTGAGCACGATCGGGAGAGAACGCGTCCACACGCGCGAACTCGTATCCCTCAACCGTAAGTCGCTCATCCAGCTCGCGCCGCCGGCTCTCGTTCTCCGCCGGTGAGAGATCCCGCCCACGAGGATCGAATGCGGTCAGTACCGCGAACGGCTGCCCGAAGCCCGCCGCGCTCAAGTCCGCGATCACGCGCTCCGATGGCCTCTCACGGAGATCGATTTCCACCGCCGGCTTCGTGGAGAAGCTGAGGATCGTCTCCGGGTAGCGCGGCCAGTCGGGATCATGCTGTTCGGGTGTTGATCTCATGCCCGAGCGAGTTACAAGGTTCGCACCACGATCTCGCATTCCCGAAACCGCGATTGGTACGCTCCTTGACCTGTTTCCCCGCGTGAAGCCAACCCAGATCTGGCCGGACCTGCTCTACGTCGTCCGCCACGGCGAATCCGCCGGGAATGTCGCGCGCGATGCGGCGCACGACGCCGGCCATCCGATGATCAACCTCGACATCCGCGACGTCGATGTCCCGCTCTCCGAGCTCGGCCAGCGCCAGGCCATCGCTCTCGGAAACTGGTTTCGAGCGCTTCCGCCGGAAGAGCGGCCCAACGCCGTCCTCACCTCCCCCTACCTGCGCGCCCGCCACACTGCCGGCCTCATCGTCAAGACCGCGGGTATCCACGAGGATTCCTACTCACTCATGGTCGACGAGCGATTCCGCGAAAAGGAGTTTGGAATTCTCGACCGGCTCACTCACATCGGAATCAAGGACATTCACCCCGATCAGGCCGAGTTCCGCCGTCTGCTCGGAAAGTTCTACCACCGGCCGCCCGGAGGAGAAAGCTGGTGCGACGTCATCCTCCGTCTGCGCAGCGCGACCGAGATGATCTCGCGCGAGCACTGCGGCCGGCGCGTTCTCATCGTCTGCCACGCGGTCGTCGTGCTCTGCATGCGCTACATACTCGAGCACCTGACGGAAACAGAGCTGCTTGCCATTGACAAGAAAGCCGAGATCGCGAACTGTTCGGTCACTCTTTACAAGCACGATGAGACACTCGGCCCCCGCGGGAACCTCCGTCTCGAGCTCTTCAACTTAGTGGCACCACTCGAACAAGCCGGCGCTCCCGTGACATCGGGGCCGGACGCGAACGTTGGCGCGCGCTAGCAAGCGGCCCATTGCCATTACCGCCGCGCTCCTCCGTCGCTGGCAGGTGCCGCACCCGGGAGCATCGGGAGACAAGGAGGATCGAGGCGTCGCACTGGTGATTGGCGGCGCATCAGAGACTCCGGGCGCGCTCCTTCTCGCGGGTGTCGCCGCCCTTCGTGTCGGAGCCGGAAAGCTCCAGCTTGCCGGACCGCGGAGCGCGACTTCATCGCTCGGTGTCGCGCTTCCCGAGGCCCGCGTGTTCTCACTTCCGGAATCGGGCGATGGATTCCTCGACCGCAAGTCCGGAAGCCGGGCTGCCGACTACGCCCAGGGTGCCGATGCGATTCTCATCGGCCCTGGAATGCTGAACGAGGACGCCACTCGCGGCTTCATGGACGAGGTCATTCGCCGGGTTGGGGACAAGCAGATCGTGATCGATGCGTTGGCACTGTGCGCGCTGCACGGTGGCCGTTACCGATTCACGGAAGAAGCCCGGGTCGTCCTCACGCCGAACATGGCCGAGATGGCAAAGATCACGGGCGACAAGAAAGAAACGGTCGAAGCAGATCCGCGCGGTGTGGCGATGACCGTTGCCAGAGATCTCAATGCGGTCGTCGCTCTCAAGGGCGCCGAGACTTTCATTGCGACGCCCTACGGCGAGGCGTTTCGATACACCGAGGGTGGCGTCGGGCTCGCGACTTCCGGCTCGGGCGATGTTCTCGCTGGCGCCATCGTCGGATTACTGGCGCGCGGCGCGACGCTCGATCAGGCGGCGGTCTGGGCGGTGTATCTGCACGGCGCCGCCGGGAACCGCCTCAAGCGCCGAATAGGTCCTATTGGTTTTCTGGCGCGAGAGCTTTCCGACGAGATCGCTCCGCTCATGAACGCGCTCAGCGGGAAACGGTCATCCTAGGTGTGAAGCGCGCGATCCTAGATGTGTAGCGCGTGAACCGGACCCGTGGGCGTCGTCGGCGTATCGCGGCGGCGAATCGTCTCGCCGGCCGGCGCCTTCATCGGCAGCGTCAACAGAAAAGTCGAACCCATTCCCACCCTGCTCGCAACGGTAACATCGCCACCGAGCAGGCGCGCGAGTTTGCGCGTGACGCTCAGTCCCAAGCCGGTGCCCCCGGTTCTTCTCGTGGCGCTCTGCTCGGCCTGCCAGAACAGCTCGAAGATTTCCTCGATGTTCTCAGCCGCAATCCCGACACCGGTGTCCGCAATGCTTACTTCCAGAATTTCGTTGCTCTCCGAGCAGCGGACCCGGACTTCCCCTTTCTCCGTGAACTTGATGCCGTTGGAGAGAAGGTTGACGAGCATCTGCCGCAGCTTCGTGCCATCCGTCTGGATCGCCTGATCCTCGTCGAGCAGCTCCACGATGAAGTCGATGCTCTTCGCGGCGGCCATTGGCTCGACGAGCGCGGCCGCATCGGCGAGCGTGTGATTCACCGACATCGACTCCCACCTTATCCGTTCGCGTCCGATATCCACTCGGGCGAAGGTCAGAATTTCGTCGATCAGTCCGAGCAGATGACGCGCACTGGCGTTGATTCTCCCGAGCTGCTGCCGCTGAAGCTCAGTCACCGGGCCCGTGATGCCATCGGAAAGAAGCTCCTCGTATCCCATGATCGCGGTAAGCGGAGTGCGTAGCTCGTGCGACATCACCGCAAGAAAATCCGTCTTGCTGTTGTTCGCCCGCTCGGCCTCCGCGCGCGCGGCTTCGGCTTCACTCCGCGCCTTCTCCGCGTGGACGCGTGCCTGCTGCTCGAGTACGAGCAGATCGACGCGCTCCTTGTCGGTGTTGCGGAGTACCCGGGCCGACCAGAGCACCAGCCCCACGAACGTCAGAATACTCAGGACTGCAACCAGCGATACGCCGAACTCGGACTCGTAGAATCCGGCAGATTCGCCCAGCGTCCTGATGCCGCCGAGTACGATCGGCGCTAGCAGCGCGGCGGGTAGGAGTCTCCGCGTCAGCACGCCCGCCGCGCCCTCGTCCATGAGGAGCACGGCAACTCCGCGGTCTCTCACCGCGACAAGAATTCCGACGCCGAGTATCAGCTGCCCAATCGCCGTCCAGAGCGCCATGGCCGACGACTGCGACAGCGTGTACAGACCCCTGACGCCGAATACATAGCCCAGAATCGCGAGGAGCGCGATGAGGAGAGCCGGCGTGGCGAACATCTGCGCGCGCAGATCCTGCCTTCGCCGATCGTGCGGGATCGAGAGGAGCGCGAGCGCGAAGAGCAGAAGACTGCCGGCGCTGTTCACCGCCATGCGGCCGGCGGGATAGTGCGAGAATGGCTTGAGTCTGTCTCCGAAGAGCAACAAGTCGAACCCCGATTCGCTGCCGCGCAGATACTCGTAGAGAGTGAGCCCGGCGATCGTGGCGACGAGGGCGGCGAGAGTTTGTTGAATCGCTTCCTTCGTTGCCGTCCGATGCGGACGCACCGCCATCGTCAGCGCGCCACCCGCCAGAACGAAGCACAGTGCCATCAGCGGAAGTATCGGATATCCGCCGGTCGTCACGGTCGTAACGAAGGGAAGTCTCAGAGCCCAGCCCGCGAGCGCTACGGCGCCGAGGATGGCGACAGCGCTGCCTGCTATGATGGGCACCCGTTCGAAAAAGCCGATCATCGGGCTGTGACGTCCCGATGGGCTGACTGGAATTTCGCTGGGATTCGCCATGTTACGCGTTGACCGAAAACCTATCCGCGAACAATGACGAGTGCAATTCTACCACGCGATCGCTTTGCGATCGCGGAAAAACGCGCCCGTTGGACCATTGTCAGGAAGAGTCGCGAGCCACGTGACGGTCTCGGCGCCTTTCTCGACGGTGCGACTGGCGCCCCGCCCGCCCATTGCCGACTGAACCCATCCCGGATCAACCGAGTTCACCAGGATTCCCATTCCTTCCGTTTCGGCCGCGATCACTCGAGTGACTACGTTGATGCCGGCTTTTGACAACCTGTATGCAATGTATCCCGCGCCCATCTCGGTGAGAGAGCCCATGCTGCTGGAGAGGTTGACGATTCGTCCGTAGCGGCGGCTCTTCATGATGGGAATCGCAAGGCGCGACAGCAGAAAGGGACCATAGACATTGGTCTGCATCGTCTCGCGAATCATCTCGAGCTCTTCCAGCGGATCGGCGTCGCCCTCCTCGATCATGATCCCCGCGTTGTTGACTAGGATGTCGAGACGACCCACATCACGGCGCACCCAGTTCATGCATTCGCTGACGCTCTTGGCACTCGACACGTCGAGCTGACGCGCTTCGACCGGGAGTCCGGCGGCAGCCAGCTCTCCCGCGGCGGCAACTCCTCTCGCGGCGTCGCGTGATCCCAGGATCACCCTGATGCCGAGCCCCGCGAGCTGGCGGCATATCTCCAACCCAATTCCGCGGTTGCCGCCTGTAACGAGTGCGATTCTCTGCTCGGCCATTCGTGTGTGTTCCGGATGAGGGCTACGACAGGAGTGTACTTGTCACGTCGGGTATTTGCACTACTGGTGACCCCTTGCATTTCCGGCGGTACGCGCTTCATCGCCGAGTTCTGTAACTATTTCGTGGGATTGAGGATCGGGAACCCCGGAAACGGCGGGCTAAAACGTCGGCGCAATCCTCCGGCTGGCAAGTTTCAGGAACCGCAGTATGATTGCACCTGTTGCCGGACTGCGTTTCTCCCTCCATGACCGCATCCCGACTCACAATACCCGCACCGTCCTCTGCTCCTCCCTCAAAGCAGGAAATCGCCGACCTCCTGACCGAGGCGCGCGAGAGAACGCTGCTGCTCATATCCGTGTTGTCGGACGAGGACCTGCATCGGCAGCACGATCCACTCATGAGTCCCATCATCTGGGATGTCGGACACATCGCGCACTTCGAGGAGCTCTGGCTCACGCAGAATCTCGACGGCCCGATCGAGTTCTCCGAGATGCCGGGGCTGTACAACCCGTTCGAGCATCCCCGGGCGACTCGCGCCTCGCTCGCACTTCCGACTCTGTCGGAGATGACGAAACGGCTCCGCGAGATTCGCAGCCGCGTTATTGATCGCCTCGAGTCGGTGGAATTCGACGAAGAGAATCCACTCCTGCGGGATGGCTATGTCTACAACATGGTTCTTCAGCACGAGTACCAGCACAACGAAACGATTCTTCAGACATTGCAGCTGAAGAAGGGCGAGCCCTATCGCGCTCCGCGCCAGGCCTTCTTCGCGGCGCGCCCGGCCGCGTGGCCGGAGATGGTCTCATTCGGCGGTGGACAAGTGTCGATCGGGACAAATGACCGGAGCGCGGCCTACGACAACGAGCGACCGGAGCACGTGATCGATCTGCCTCCGTTCCTGATCGATCGCTTTCCCGTCGCCAACTCGCAGTACCTGGAGTTCACCAACGACAACGGGTACGGGCGAAAGGAATTCTGGTCTGACTGGGGTCAGCGGTGGCTGGCGGAGACTGGGGCGGCAGCTCCGAAGTACTGGAGCAGAGCAGGCGATGGATGGATTACCCGCACGATGGACGTCACGCGTCCACTCGATCCCACGCGGCCCGTCTGTCACGTCTGCTACTACGAAGCCGAAGCATTCGCGGCCTGGGCCGGCAAGCGTCTCCCGAGTGAATTCGAATGGGAAGTCGCTGCATCCTGGAATCCATCGACGAAGCGCGCCCAGACTTTTCCCTGGGGCGACTCTCCGGCCGATGCGCGATCTGCAAACATCGACCAACTCGCCTTCGACACCGCGCCGCTTGGCACTTACGATCGCAATGTGTCCCCGCTCGGCTGCTGTGGAATGATCGGCGACGTGTGGGAATGGACATCGAGCGATTTCAACGGCTATCCCGGCTTTCAGAGCTTCCCGTACAAGGAATACTCGGAAGAGTTCTTCGGTCCCGAATACAAAGTCCTGAGAGGCGGCTCGTGGGCCACGCGGCCGGGCGCGATCCGCGCCACTTTCAGGAACTGGGACTATCCCATCAGGCGGCAGATTTTCAGCGGATTCCGCTGCGCGCAGGACGCATGAAGAACGGTACTCGTCTCTCCGAGCTCGTCGGCGGCACGCCGCCCTACACCGTGCACCGCCCCCGTCTGCAGATGGTGCGGGACGTACGGCATGGTCTGGCGAGATCTCCGAAGCAGCTCTCACCGAAGTACTTCTATGACGAGCGCGGCTCCGAGCTCTTCGAGGAGATCACTCAGCTTCCTGAGTACTATCTGACGCGCGCGGAGCGATCGCTCCTGGAGCAGCGGATCGCCGAGATCATCGCGGCGGTGCGGCCGTGCTCCCTCGTCGAGCTTGGCGCCGGCAGCGCAACGAAGACGCACATCATCCTCGACGAGATGCGCGCGAACGGATGCGCCGAGTGCTACGTCCCGATTGATGTGAGCAAGGATTTTCTGAAGGCGACGGCGGCTCAGTTGCGCGCCGACTACGTGGACGTTCAGATCATGCCGGTTGTCTCCGACATAACCGAGCCTTTCGCGCTTCCGCCGGTGGCGAGTCCGACGCTGGTTGCGTTCCTCGGGAGCACGATTGGAAATTTTCCGCGCGAAGAGGCGATCCGGCTGCTATCCCACATCGCGGGCGAGATGGGTCCGACCGACCGATTCTTGCTCGGCGCTGATCTGATCAAGGATCCGGCGATCATAAGCCGGGCGTACAACGATTCCAGGGGCGTGACCGCCGCCTTCAACCTGAACGTTTTGGAGCGGCTCAACCGCGAGCTCAACGCGAATT
>JBGPHO010000055.1:0-12130 GCA_041484425.1 Gemmatimonadaceae bacterium | reverse complement strand
GTACTCGAGCGGAAAGGTTCGCGCCCACTCACCGACGGCGTACGAGATCGCCACCTGGCCCGACAGCACGTATCCGACCAGCACATAGTCGGCGTTGGATCTGTGATTCATCAGATAAATCACGATCGCATCGCGCGGCAGTGTACCCTGCGAGGAGCGCCCTGCGTACTCCGCCGACACCTTATAAAAAAAGTTGAGCAGCACTCGGCTCACGACGAGACCGATTTTGTAATAGGTGAGGATGTTGAAGAAGGGGACGATCTCGTCGATATACTCCTCCACCCTGCTCCATGCCTTTTCCTCGTCGATGGAATTCTCGGCGGCGTGCTCCGTCACGGCCTTGGCGATCGCTTCGTCCGCGAGAAGTGTCTCCCGGATGAAGGCCTTCTTGGTAAGCTTGTAGCGATCGATGCGGGAGCGCGAGCGATGCAGCGCGCGCAGGGCGATCCGCGTGGCGCGCAGGCGCACGACGATCGTCGCGATCAGAGCGGCGAGAAGGGATGCCCCAAGAATCAAGAGAGCGGTCGTCATAGGGGACGTCTAAAATCCGTCGCGACGCGATTCACCGCAAATGCAAAAGCGCGCCGCCGGATGATTCCGGCGGCGCGCCTTCAAATTCCGGCCTGCGGGGTGCGGGCGTGAGCCTTACTGAGTCGGTACGCGATCGACGAACCAGACGACCGTCGGATTGCATGAGATCAAGGGAGCAGCGCCGCCGCAAGCATTGGTTCCCGTCGCTGGTGCGGGCACGCTCCCGGGAACGCCCGCGGGAAAGAAATATACCGAGAATGGTGTTCCGGCTGTGGTAACGCCCGCGGCAGGCAGCTCGCCTGGCAAAATCGCCGGCGCAGGCGGGCCCTGTTGCGAGGCGGAGACAGTAACAGAGCCCGCGGGAGTAACACGCATTGCCACCTTCCCTGCGGCGCGGCTGACATAGGGAGAGGCTGCCATCGGTGCGAGGGCGGCGGCGGTAGCCGCGCCTGGCAAAGCTGTAATGGTCGAGTCGACCACGTAGGTGTCGATTGCGCCGGTGCTCGCGTTCACTGAACGAATTTCAATCTGGCCGGCGGCAGGTGCTGGAGCGTCGTCATTAACGACAACGAACTGAACCTTCGTGCGCGCACTTCCGGTCAGCAGTACGGTGTAACGGGAGTTGGCAGTGAAGGTTACTGTGGTGTCCACGATCGGATTTGAAGTAATCGCCGGATTCGTGCTGGTTATGAAGGCCCGAAAATGCCGCGCCTTGGCTTCAGTCGGCTGGTGTTCGGTACCCGACCTGAAGGCGAGAGCATTTGCGACCGGCGAAAACTGGATTTGATCGATTGCGCGGACATCGATTGCGCCCGTATCGTTGACGGCGTTTATGAACCGTACGCCAGCGAGCGGCGGAAACGAGGGATCGGTGACGTTGTCCTTGCCGCAACCAGTGATGGCAGCGAGGCCGACGAACAGCGCAGGGAGACGAGAAAGACGCATTAGCAATACTCCAGAGAGAAGGCGATGATCTGACAAGACCGTGAGACTAGCAGCTTCGAACGCACCATTCTATGAACCTTGCGGCGGACCCGGGTTGGGAGTCTTGTCGGGGCTCGATGAACCAAAAAGACTTCGTGTCAAGATGAATGAGAGCGCCGTTGCGGCCGCAATTGCCACCGCGAGAGCTGTCTTGCTGCGCGAAAAGCGGCGCTCCTGGGCTTCTTGTACGAAAGTTCTCGATACGGTCAGTGGTTCTCCGGACCACACGTTGGTTCCTCCGTTGAAGTAACGGACCGAGCTCACGCTGATCACATACGCCGAGTCATTGTTTGCCTGAAGTGTACCTTCAATGGTCTGAGCGGCCGGGCCGACGCTCTGGCCCAACGTTACTCGACCCTGGTCATTCAATCCGAGAACGAGTTGCGTTCCGGGCGTTGGTGCCACGAGAACCGGCGTGAACGTGTAACACCCCGACGTGAATCCGAGGAGAAACACCGACAAACACGCTGTCGCTACCCGACCCCCAGAATGTGTTTTCGCGCGCGCGGAAGTCGCATGCGCGAAAACCCTTGTCCTCAATCCGCTACCGAGCATCATTCGAACACCGGCTCGAGTGTTTGACTAGAATCCGTAAGTACCTGCTGCCGCCCGCGCGCTAGTCGTGTAACTCGGCTTGCCACGCGCGAACAATTCCTGATAGGGCACCGGCCACTCGACCGCGGTCCCTTGAACGAGATCACCCCAACCGCGTGAATCCACAAACCATTGACCGTAGCCGATCATGCTGGTTTCTACGCGCTTTTCCCACTTCATTGCCTCGAAAACGCTTCCGCACGCAGTCGTGTTGTAGGCTGGCGGCTGTGGCACTCGAGGCACGCAATCGCGTGCCGTCGCATTGCTGTTCGGGACTTGATCCGTAATCGCTGTCACCGCGCCAATCGCCACCAGTCCCGCGCGAGTGCGATACTTGTTGATCAACGTCACGGCCGGAGCGAACTGCCCAGTGCGGAGGTCGCCCTCTGCAGCAAGCATGTCGTTCTCCGCCACGGCGAAGAGCACATATGGTCCGTTTCCGCCTGTGGCTCGAATCGCCCAGCTCCGCCAATTATCGTAGAACCAAGTGCCCCATGGATCCGCGGGCGAATCTTCGCCAGTCGGACGGTTGCGGAAGTAGACAATGCTGCCGGCCGCAGTTCCCGCGCGGCTGGTCCCGGTGAGCGCCTGCTGTGCCGCACGAGTGGCGCCGGGAGGGAAGCGCTTGTCGGGTGTTCTCAGCAGAAATGGCGTCCGCGCCGTCAACGCCTGCTGTAACCAGGTATCATAGGCGCCGGTGGTGTCGGCCATACCGAGGATGAACGGCGTCATCTGGCTCCACGTCGTCGCTGTCGCCATTTGCGACTGAACCGCTCCACTCCAGCCCGTAACCGTATTCACCTGAATAACGAAGTCAGATGTTATTCCGCTCGTCGCGTCGGCAATGATAGCACTCCAGTCAGCCGCGGCTCTTCCCACCGGCGTCCGGGCAAGGCCGGCGCGGAACTTGGCTTTGTACGAGTGCAACAATCTGATGAAGTTTGCGTTGCTCATATCGGACGTTTGCGCGAGCCAATCCGCTGGAATTGCCGAGGATGGTCCGGCAGTCGCGATCACAATGGCCGAATCGAGGTCCTTGAGCGCGGCGTCCATGACGGTACTCGAAAGAGAGAGCGATGGAATTACAAAGTTGCCGGTCGCCGGGTCGACTGCATCCTGCGGCGTCAGAATCGCAGCTGAGTCGTAATAGAGCGCGAGGTTTCCCATCGCGTACCCGAGAGCGAAGTACCCGAACGCGCGCGCCCTCGCGTCACGAGCGGTCGTGCCGAGGACCGGTACGCTGTTGTTGGAGGCGATGAATTTGTCGAGAGCCTGAACCGCGGTCGAGGCAAGCCGACCATTTCGGGTGAGGAAATCGAAATCTCTAAAATTGCCGGCAGCCACATTGTTACCGATCGAATTGTCGATTGGGCTGCGCGGAATGGAGCCGCGGGTGCCCATGCCAAAGTTTCCAAGCTGGGACGCGCTCTCGAACGACATCGTAATGGTCTGCGTCATGATGTCGTCAGAGGCACCTAACTGGCCGTTGTAAAGCTGTTCAAAGATTTTCGAAATCGCGGTTTCAACCGTCGAAGGAGAGGAAAACACTCCGGTGACGTTGGGCTGCTGCGTGTTTTTCACATCGAGCGGGTTGTCCCGGCAACCTGTCAGGAGCACCGCCGAAACAGCAATCGCACCGTAGGATAATCCGACAATAGTTCTCTGACGCATTACGAACCTCACTTAAACTGGTAGTAGGGGGTGAGGTGAGCCGCGAGAATTTCGCTGCTCACCTCACCGGCTAGTTGCTTGGTTCGACTTAGAACGAACTTGAAAGCTGGAAGGTGTACGTACGCAGATTCGGGAAACGGTACCCCGCAACCGGAGTGAGCGCAGAGGAATTCAGCGGACCGGTAGTGTTACCCGACTCGGGGTCGAACCCTCTGTAGTTGGTCCAGGTGTGAAGGTTTCGGCCCACAAAGCCGAGCTTCCAATCACCTCTGCCGCCGACCGCACCGACGCGATAGTTGACGCTGAACTCGCGGAGCTTCACGTAGCTCGCATCTTCAACCGAGAATGTGCTCGGCGCGAGAGCGTCGTAGAGACCACCAATTCCTGCATTTCCTCCAGGCGAAGTCGATGGACCGCGTCTCCAGAAGTATCCGATTGGCTTTGCGGTCTCCACGGACTTTCCAGTTTGATCGACGTCCGAGCTCTGAAAATCGCCATGCGACCAGTGGTATGCGATGTTCCACAGCTTTTGCCCTCGATACGCGTCGAGCAATCCGTAAACGTTGAATTTCTTCCAGTCGAGATTCTGTGACATTCCCCAGTGATATCTCGGAAGGCCATTCCCAACTGGTACGGTTGCGACGTTTCCAATGGAGTCACGGAGCGTAATCGGCATTCCCCAGTTCGTCCGGTTGCCCCAGGGTCCCGTTCCGAGCGGAAGGTTCGTTGTCCACAGGTTACGAGTGATGCCTTCCGTCAGCTGGTTGCCTTGCCCGACCCAAACGATGAAGCCCTGATCGTTGGTCCTGAATGAGCTATTCGCGCTGCCGCAGTCGGCGCTGAACGGAGCCGGTAGCTGGGCACAGCTACGAACGTAGTCCACGCCGTAAATGGTTCCGATCTCTTCTCCCGTTCGGAATTTGAAAATGTCGAAGGTATTCGTGGGCCCGGGTGTGATCGTACCGACGAACTCCGGCACGTCGAGACGTGTCAGGATACTGCGAGTCCGATCATAAATGAGCCGCGTGGACCAGTTCAGTCCTTCGCGGTTGATGATCGGAATATTCAGGGTCCCTTCCCACGTCTTGTTAGTGATGACGCCGGCGTTGATCCACTGGCTCGAGAAGCCGGTGGCGGTCGGCTGCTTCACCGGGAGGATCTGCCGATCGATAACAGCCTTGGCATAGGAGAGATTCAGCCCCACACGGCTGAACAACTCGAGGTCCGTCCCCAACTCGATCTCCCGGTTTATCTCGGGCTTCAGATTCGCGTTGCCAAGGTTTGCGGGATTGAAGGTTCCGCCGGTTCCGAGCGTGTAGGTTCCGTACTGCGCGTTGAAGCGCGGGCGCTGGCCAGTGGTACCGAGTGACGCTCTCAACTTGAAGAGGCTCAGCGCGTCTGGCGCAGGCCACCATGGCTCGCGCGACGCGATCCACGCCGCGGATCCTCTGCCGAAAGTCTGCCAGCGGTTTCCAGCTCCGAAGAGAGAGCTTCCGTCGCGGCGTACGAGGCCCCCCAAGATATACCGGTCCTTGTAGTCGAAATCCACGCCGGTAAAGAAGCCCATGTCTCGAATTGCCTGCGTGCCGGAGGAGATCGAGAAATTCTTGGTGGCGGCGTCAGCCGACTCGAGCCCGCCGATTACGATGTCGGTACCGCTCAACGAGTCTGCGCGCAAAGTCTGGTCGGAATAGACGTAGCGCGTCGAGAACGTCGCGTTCAGATCGCTGAAGAATGTCCGAGTCGCAGAGCCGCCTAGCGAAGTCGTGAAGGTCTCGTTGTCAAGACCGCCGTTCTGGATGAAGCCAGCCGAAGTACTCGGAGCCGCCGCTGTGACCCGCCAGCCCTTGTCACGCATCTGAAGCGTGTATGCGGTAGAGCGGTCATAGCCGGCGTTGGCCTCGAGATTGAGCCAATCGAGAGGCGTGAAGCGGATCGATGAGCCGCCGACGAAACGCGTCCCGCGATCGGTGCGCTTATTGTACGCAGTGGAGTAAAGCGGGTTGAAGTTCTGCGTACCCTGATCCAGGGGATTCTGCCGGACGACGACGCGACCGAGGTTGTCTAGTGCGAGCATGTCCGACATCCACGGAGCGCGAGTGAGATTGAACCATGTGCCCGCCGTGCCGGATGTCTCGTCGAAATTTGATCCGTGGTCGATGGTCTGACTGTAGTATGAGTTGACGTTTGCGCTGACTCGGTCGCCGAATCGCTGATCGAGGTTCACGCGCGCCGAATTACGGGTAAATCCGGGAAGGAACTTGATCGCGCCTTCCTGTACGAAATTGGAGAGGCTCGCGTACACGCCGGTGTTTGCCACCTTTCCGCGAACGTCAACGTTGGTGTTCGCATACCTTGAGGGACTGACGACCTGTCCGACAGGATCGCGCATGTGCGGCCACGGGGTCGTCATAAAAAGGCCCGTGAGGGCGGCGTAGTTCGGAGCCAGCCCGATGCCGAAGTCATGGAAGAATTTCTGGGGGGGCAGGGAGAAGTCCTCGCCCGAGTTGTTGATGCGCTGGACTTCGTCGTCCCAGTTAATCAGCCGTCCGCAAGGCGAACCGCCGACGACCTCGGTCGTGCAGAAGAGCAGACCTGTCGGGTCAGTCGCGAGCGCGGTCCGCGTAGCAAGCGGGAACGCACGTTCGATATTGCTCGTTCCGTACTCGGTCCGTGCGCCGAAACGGATCCCCTCTGGAGCATTTCGGCCGCTCTTGGTGGTGATGTTGATGACACCCGCCCCCGCGCGCGCGCCGTACAGAGACGCAGCGGCGGCGCCTTTCACGACCTCAACGTCCTCGATGTCACTCGGGTTGATGTCCGGCAGGCCTCCCTGAAGCGGAACGCCGTCGAGAAGATAGAGAGGCTGCTGGGTGCGCCCAGTCGCATTCAGGGAAACAGGGCCGCGCAGGACGATCGACGGAGCCGCGCCCGGACGTCCGCTCGCGTTCACAATGAGCGCGCCGGGGATCTTACCCTGAAGCTGGGTGAGCGGGTTCGAGCCCGAAACGGGCATCTGAGACGTGTCTACCCGCGTGACGGTGAACGGCAACTTGATTGCTTCCGTCGCCCTCGCGACGCCTGTGACCACGACGGCGCTCAGCTCCGTTAGGTCCTTCTTTAGACTGAAGTCGACCGATTGCTCGCCAGCGGCAAGCGAGATCGGATTGGAGCCAGGCTGATAGCCGATGGCGCGCGCCCTCAGCACGACCGGCTGCCCGCGAACTCGACCGGCGGGGACGGTGATGGTGAATGCCCCCGACTGGTTCGTCGCAACCGAGATATTGAGCTCGGGGATGAACACGTTGGCGCCCGCAAGCGGCTGGCCCTGGTCGGAGATTACGCGGCCTGTAACCACGGCCGCTTGACCCTGGGCTCGCGCCGGTGCTACGAAGGCGAGCGCAAGAAGAACTCCAGCAAAAAGCCTCGTAGAACGTAATAGTTTCGTCATGCGTACCTCAGAAGGATTTCGAAGAATCACGAAAGAGACTGACGTTTTGGTACCTCGGATGGGGCGCCTAACAGCCCACCGGACGGGCGGAAATCCCTCCTTATCTGGGAAAGTGGGTGTGCGCAGCGTGGAAAACAGATTTCGATTCAGAGTCCAGCCGAACTGCAAATGGCAAAAGGAGAAGGCCGGCTAGGACGGACGGGTTTTCCGGGCTAGCGATCTCCTTTTTATCCACGATTTTTTTTTTGCGGCCCGTTGGGCGCTTTTTCTAAGTCGCTGTCGCCTGAAATTTCCCTGCTGAGGTGCGGCAAAAATTTTGCCGCGTCAAACTTATAGCGCGCGCCCCTCAACCGCGCAAGAGTTTCCTGTGTCCAGTTCCTAATCCACCCGCGAAAAGCCTTGCGTCACGTGAGAGGCGTCGCGGCACCCAGAGTTTTTTCAGTTTGCCTGAGCGCTGGGAGGCTCGAGGCACCCACCTACCTAGCTCTGGCCTGTCGGTCTACGGAAAACTCGAACGGCTGCTGAACGACCTGACGGACCGCCCTCCCTTTCTTGATGGCGGGAACGTAGCTCGCACTCTCGAGAGCAATGCGCACCGACTCGGTAAACAGCGGTGCGGTCGACGATACAATCCCGACCGTACCCGGTTCCACCCGGCCCGAAGTGTCCACCACGAATTCCGCAATGACAAGCCCGTGGAGTCCGGCGGCGAACAGAGACGGTGGAAAGCTCAATTGAAGGAGCCGAGTCGTGTCGAGCGTTGCCCGCCGATCGACTTGGTCGGCGTTGAAAACGGTCAAGTTTGCGAGAAGTGCTTCGAGGTCTACGGAAGGCGTCGGAGCAGCGGTAATCGGATCGGTGTCAGGACCGCGGGACCAGATCAGGATCGTGCCGCAACTTGACACATCCCGGGTATAGGTGTAGCGAGCAGGGGCGGTAGTGGAGCCGAGGTATAGCTCGATCCCGTGAATCGTGTTGGGCGAAAAGCTGTCCAAGTCGACCTCACCAGACGGCATCGGAGTTCCATCAATCCACACGAGCGGCCAGCACGTGCGGCCCCGCAGTCTGATTCCGGTAATTCCTCCACGCGCCCGAACGGCAGTAACCCCCGGAACGTGCTGTAATAGTTGTCCCAGAAGTCGCGAATTCTCGTGATCAATCTGATCGCGCGTGATAAAATATCCGCCTGACTTCCTCTCGAGGCGCTCGTAGTATCCCGCAAGTCGCCCGGAGTAACTCATTCGGGTGGGGCGTATGACGACGGGCGGCAGCGTTGTAGCGAGAGCTTTGAGCCGGATGGCCACTGTCGCCTCGCTCGATGCCGACACGTCGACAGTCGTTTGGGCCGGCGCGAATCCGAGTCGGCGCGCGCTTAGAGTGCGCGTGCCGTACTCGATTCCGCCGAGATGAAAAACTCCCTGCTCGTTGGTGAAGGCGCGAGCAGGGGATCCTCCGATCGCGACCTCGACCCCCAACAAAGGTACCCCGGCTGAATCCGTCACTGTTCCGCCGATGTTTCCCCGAGCCTGCGCGTTCGCGCGAGTGGCGCCGAGGAGAAAGGCGGACGCAAGGCATGCGAAGAGTGGGAGCGACACTCTCCAACCAGGGTGCAGCCACGGCTGTTGCATACCGTCTCCCGGAAAGCTCTAACTCGCAACCTGACTAGGGGACTCCCATTGGTATGGCCGGCCCAGGCGGCGGTTCGTTTGCCAAGGTAGCAACAGGCTCGACACGCGACAATAGTCAGCCGTTCAAACCGCTAACCGTTGGCCACGAGCTCAAGCCGAAAGCGCACCATGCGAATCGCGTTGCGCGTGGGTGCTAGGCAGGTTATGGTAGCCGCAGGGTCCCAAGAGCCGTGCGCGCCGTCCCACGTTTTCCGGAGGCTTCTTGCTGCAGACCTTTGTTTCGAGGACGGCGCGTCTTTCGATTATGCTCTTTCTGGTAGCCTGCGCCTCCTCCGGTACCAGCTCCGCAACTGTGCGCGCTTCTCCCACTCGCATCTCACGGGAGGAGATCTTTGCATCAAACGCTAGCAACGCTTATGAGCTGATTAGCCGACTCCGTCCCAACTGGCTTCGTCCGCAGGCACCCGCAAGCGTTGCAGGCGGTGTCGTCCAAAGCCAGGTGGTTCTCGTTTATCTCAACCGTCAACGCCTCGAGGACTTGAACGCGCTAAAGACGATCAGCGCAAGCGGCGTTGATGCCGCAGAGTGGATCGACGCCGCCCGGGTGCCGACCGTCCTCAATGATGTGCCCGCCGGGGCAATCGCCGGAGCGATAGTAATCAAGACTCGCTAGCGCGAAAAGAGAAACGGGGTGCAGCGCCAGATCACGCCGCACCCCGCATCTCCCAACCAACCAGCATTGGTTACTTGCAGCCGTCCACCTTGTGCGTGTCGAGGTGGAGGACACAGCTGTAGTCACCTAGTGAGATCGGCACGTCCGCGGTTCCATTGAACGTTACCACCGCACGCCTGTGAACCGTTGTAGTTTCGACCTGCTTGCCGGTCGAGACCGCAGTGTAGTCGACGACCCTGATTGCAACGCCCGAAAGCGGATACGGATGCGTTGCTCTCTCGTCCACGAAGGTGACTGCCTTTAGCGTGTCCACCGAGAGTCCGGTGTACTTACGCGTCGACAGGTCTTCCTTGTACGAGTTCGTGTCGGCGCTCGAGCCGAACCCGTTCCAGATGCGATTGGGTCCGAGGAATCCGCTCACCGCTACATCGCGCAGCGAATGACTGACGCTCGTGTAGTTGTCCTTCGCCTCGCTGCCATCGGTCTTCACGAGATAGTGAATCGACTCCGTCGTGCCCCTGATGAATTTTTCCATTGGCTTGCCCGACACGTCGAGGAACTGATATGACTTCACGACTGACTTTCCTTCGCCCGACTTCGTGCAGACGTAGACCAGGGCATCGGCGTTGAAGCTGCACGACTCGGTGCTTGGCGGTGGCGCCGGTGCCGGCGCCGGCTGGGGCTCGCCGGACGGAGGAGTGGACGCCGGCTCTTCCTGCTTGACGCAGATGTAGAGCTTCTTCTCGTCCGAGTACGTGCATTTGAGATGATCGCCCGCGCCGGGCTCCTTCACGCAAAGAAAAACCCCCGGCTGGTCGCCCGCGGTGCAATTGGGCTGTTCTGCCGGAGGTGTTGAGGGAGGCGTCGAGCTCGATGTCTCGCCATCGAACGCTGGTGTTGACGACGGCGCGAAGACGGCAAAGGATCCGACCGCCGCCGCCTCGTTGGCGATCAGCGTTTCCAAATCGCCAGCTATTGCATTTCCGGCGGCCGACGCAATGTCCGACTTGATCGCCGAACTGAGCGGAGCGCCCGAGTTGATCTGCGAAGGAGCACCCGGGCCTGCCGGGTTGTCTCCGCTGCAGGCGATTGCCAGAATCAGCACCCCCGCAAAGGTTATGAAACTGAATGAACGACTCTGCATAAACACTCCACTCTTCGAATTGACGGTTGAAAGACTTGGCGTGAGGACCACGCCGGTCAGCGCTTTCAAGGCACGCCGGGGGCCAAAGCTCAGCAGTAGCTGTAACTCATTGGCAGACAATGCATTAGTTGAGGCCGTCCGGGGCGAGGACGGCACCGGCGAAGCCGGATTCTGCGAGGCATCTGGCAGAACGCCACCCCGAAACGGGAATCGGGCCGCCCAAACATTCCTGTTCGGACCGCCCGATCTTCCCGGCGCTCGCTTACCGCGAGCCCATCCTGGCCGACTTTACCGCGAGCCGGTTTTGGCCGACCCTACCGCGAGCCCATACTTGGCCGACTTTACCGAGAGCCGGTTTTGGCCGGTGGTGCCGGTTGGGGCGGCACCGCTGCCGCCTTGACGGCCGGGGATTCTCTCCCGTTTTCCCGCGCAGAATCCGTTTTGTCCCGACTGCTTTCGGGCGCCTGAAGGATCCCGCTTCCCGACACGAGCTGCGCCGCAAGCACGGTCTGAATCACGCTCGTGATGTTGCTTGTCGCCGACTGCGCGGCACCTCCCGCGGCTGAATCCCCAGAAATTGTCACCAGTCTCGCCTTCGCCAAGGCTTCGGCGATCACTGGAGCGATCTGGGGAATCATCTCGATCTGCCGGTAGCGGAAGTAGCTCTCGCCCCCAGCCTTGATCGCTTCATTGACCTTCTGGATGCTCTCGGCGTTTGCCTGCGCGACGGTGGTGATGCGAATTGCTTCTGCGTTGGCGCGGGCTTCCGCGTCGATGCGCATCCGCTCCGCGTCCGCCCGTGCCTGGGCGATCTGTGTCGCCTCGAGCTCCGCGACGCGCTGAATGCCGAGAGCGGTTTGCTTCTTCGCTTCCGCTTCGGCGATCAATGCGGCGTTCGCCGCCTTGGTCTGCTCCAGCTCGCGCTGCTTGTCCGAGATCACGCGCTCGGCTTCGAGCTGCGCGTCTTTGGCGCGCCGTGCCTGCTGCGCCGTTACGATGTCGGCGTTCGCCTGCGCCTCAGCCGCCGACTGCCTGCGGCGGGACTCGGCCACCTCGGACTGCACGACCTTGATGTTGAGCGAGTTGAAGGTGAGGCCGAGGTCGGTCAGCTCTCTCGAGCACGCCTTCCTGATGATCACCGCGAGCGGATCGTCGTCGTCCTCCATTCCCTCGAGCGCCACCGTCCCCACGTGCGTCATCGCGGTCGGTTGGCTTGCCGCGAGCGCGGTGCTCTGACTGGAGCCGGCACCGAGGCCGGGCATCTGAGCGCCGGCGTAGGGAGCGGTCTTGGCTGAGAAGAGCTGGTCGTGCGTCAGCAAGTTGATCGCGCGACGGGCGGAGCTGGAGAGCAGATCGATGAGAATGTTCTCCTGATCCGCCGCATCCTTGGAGAAGAAACGGTTCGCGGCGGTCTTGATCAGCGTGTCGGTGTCGCCGACCGAAACGATGGCGCT
>JBGPHO010000054.1:0-12423 GCA_041484425.1 Gemmatimonadaceae bacterium | reverse complement strand
ATCGAAGTTCGCGCGCGCGGGTGGTACAACCCCGATCTCAACTACCGCGATTACATGGTGCCGGGGATTCTCGTGCAGCTCGTGACGGTGGTCGGCTCACTGATGGCGGCGATGAACATCGTCCGCGAGAAGGAGCTTGGAACGCTCGATCAGCTGAGTGTAACGCCGTTATCCCAGACAGTATTCATGGCCGCCAAGCTGATTCCATTCTGGATCATCGCGCTGATCGAGCTGACGCTCGGAATGCTGGTGGCGCGGTTCGTCTTCCACATCCCGATGCTCGGCAGCATTCCACTCGTCTTCGCCGCCGCGGCGATCTACCTGTTCGCGGCGCTCGGCATCGGACTCTTCGTCTCGACCGTCGTGGAGACGCAACAGCAGGCGATGTTCGTGACCTTCTTCATCGTCATGATCTACCTACTGATGAGCGGGCTGTTCACCCCGATTCGCTCGATGCCCATGTGGGCGCAGTGGATGGCGCAGCTGAATCCGATGAAACACTTCATAGAGATCATGCGCGCCGTGCTCCTCAAGGGGGCGACGGCTCGGGATATTCTTCAGCCCATAGCGATACTCGCTGTGTTTGGTGCCGTCGTGCTGACGCTCGCGGTGAGGCAGTACGGGCGTCGGGTTGGGTAGGTACGAAGAGCAACTGAACAAAGAGCAACTGAACGAAGTGCAACTGAACGAAGTGCAACTGAACAGGGGAGAGGCGTGAGTAGCATAGTGTTCAGTTTGTAAGTTCACTACGCCCTGACTTTACGGGGTGCACTTCAACCCACAAGCCAAATGCGTCTCTCTTACGCCACAGAGAAAAGTCCGGGCGTCCTGAACTAAACAACTGGCAACTATGCTACTGACGCCTCCCGCCTGTTCAGTTTGCAGTTGCAGGCACAACTTTGACAAACTTCGGCGCAGTCTGGACATTGCGTCGTGCCCCCCAGCCAAGTGACCCTCAAACCCATCACGAGCCCGCGCCAAATCAGGCTCTCGGACTCCGACGCTGCCCCGCCAAGGGGTCTCCCAAAGCACAAGCACCTCGACGACGCCGCCCAGGAGCAGGTGGACCGAATCACGAAGCTGCAACAGAAGCTGTACGCCGATGGAAGGTTCGCGCTGCTCGTCGTCCTTCAGGGGCGCGATGCATCTGGGAAAGATGGGACGATCAGGAAAGTGTTCAGCGGTGTGAATCCGATGGGTTGCGCCGTCACGAGCTTCAAGGCGCCCACGGAGATGGAGCGGGAGCAAGACTACCTCTGGCGCATACACCTGCGCGTTCCGCCCCGGCGGATGATCGGAATATTCAACCGCTCGCACTACGAAGATGTGATCGTCCCGCGCGTCCACAAGCTCATCCCAAAAAAGGTCTTGTCGCAGCGGTTCGCGCAAATCAACGACTTCGAGCGAATGCTGGCCCAGAACTCCGTCGTGATCCTGAAGTTTTTCCTCCATGTCTCGCGCGGCGAACAGAAGACGCGGCTCAACGAGCGGCTGGAAAACAGAAAGAAGAACTGGAAATTCCGCGCGGGTGATCTCGACGACCGCGCGTTGTGGGACGACTACACGAAGGCCTACCGAGATGCAATCGCACGGTGCAGCACAAGTTGGTCTCGGTGGCACATCGTGCCCGCGGACCACGAGGACGCCCGCAACCTTCTCGTCGCGCGCAAGATAGCCGACACGCTCGACGCTCTCGATCTTCGCTACCCCCGTCTCGATCCGAAGCTGAAAGGGCTCAAGATCAAATAGCGCGTCCGTTAGCCCGTGCTGTAGCGCGTCCTTTAGCCGGTGTTCCGCAGCCCTTGAGCGATACCGCTCAGCGTCGTCGCGAGGGCATCGTCTATCGCTTCCCTTTCGCGCTCGTTCCTCGCCACGCCCGTGCGCTTTCTGCGCAGCAGGGATATCTGCAAGAGCGACAGCGGATCGACGTAAGGATTCCTGAGAGCGATGGCCGACTGCAGCACCGGAGCGTCCTCGAGCAGCTGACGATGACCCCGAATGAGGAGCAGTGCCTCGACCGCCTGCTGATACTCCGCGATCAATGATTCCAGCAGCTTGCGATCGCCGCCCAGGTGGCGCACGTAGGCACTCGCGATCTCGACGTCGGTCTTCGCGCAAACCATCTCCGCCTTCCCCAACAGGTCATCCATGAACGGCCAGCTCTCCGCCATCCGCTGGATTCTGCGCAGGCCGGCGCGCGAAGACACTTCGTCGCCGAGGGCGGTTCCAACTCCGAGCCAACCAGTGAGCATGAGGCGGATCTGCGTCCAGCCGAATCCCCACGGGATGGCTCGAATGCCTTCGATCCCCGCCGCTGCGCCCGGGCGATATGCCGGACGCGAGCCAAAGCGCGCATTTGCCAGCTCGTCGATGGGCGTCGCCATTCGAAAGAGCTGAAACAGGGCGTCGTCGTCGTAAACGAGCTTGTGATAGACATCCCGCGAGCGCGCGGACACGCGATCCATCACCTCTCGAAAGTCTTCCACCTCCTTTACGCCGACTTTCTTTCGCCAGTCGCTGAACTCGTGCAGCAACACTCCCGCCGCCGTCACCTCCAGCGTGCGCTCCGCTACGGGCACCAGACCGAATTGCTGGGAGATGATCTCGCCCTGCTCGGTGATCTTGATGCGGCCCTTCGTCGTTCCCGGAGGAAGCGCGGCGAGAGCCCGATAGACCGGCGAGCCGCCACCGCGTCCGACGCTCCCGCCCCTGCCATGAAAAAGACGAAGCTCCACTCCGGCCTCGTCGAACACTCCGGCCAATGACTCCTGCGCGCGATACAGTCCCCACGATGCCGCTATCATCCCGGCATCCTTACCCGAATCGGAGTAGCCGATCATTACTTCCTGCTTGCGTTCTCGCGCTTCGAGCTGCCGGGAATAAACGGGATCGTCGAACAGCGAGCGCATCACGTCCGGCGCGCGCTCGAGATCGTCGACCGTCTCGAACAGCGGTACTATGTCGAGACGCGACGTTGGTTTCCCGCCGGCGAGATTCACCAGTCCCGCCTCCCGTGCGAGCAGCAGCACCCTCAACAGGTCTTCGGCGGACCGCGTCATGGATACGATGTACGTGCAGGCGGCCGGCTCGCCCGCTTCGTCCTGGATCGTCCGAATCGCTGCCATCGTATCCACCGCCTGGCGCGTGGCGTCGGAGATCTTCCGGTTCCTGCCAAGAATCGGCCTTCTCGCGAGCAGCGCGGAGCGAAGCCGCTCTCCATCCGCATCACCGTCTCTCGGCGCGAGAATCTCCTTGACCGCGGCGGCATGAACGTCGGAATGATCGCGGACATCCATCATGAAGCCGTGAAAGCCGTGCGCGCGAACGGCAGCATACAGCGGATCGACGGTAGTGCGGCATGCCTGGTCCGCACCCGCGCGCAGCAGGAATTTGCGCACCAGCTGCAGATCCACCTCGAACGCGGCGACATCGGGGTACGCCGCAGGTTCCTTTCTGGGCCGCCCGGCGTCGCGCGATGCGACCAGCCGGCGCGTCGCCTCGATCCGCGCGGACATGAAGCTCAGTTTGAGCCGCAGCGGCTCGTCTGCGTTTCGCTTTCTGTTCTTCTTCCAGATCACGGGCAGCAGTTTCTGGTCCTTGGCGAGCGACTTCACCAGCGCATCGAGTGGCGGCGTGACCGACGACGAGAGCGATAGCCGCCGCGTGAGATCGTCCAGCGCTTCCCGATAACGCCCGAGTATCACGTGGCTCGCCCGACGCGCGGTCGCGATCGAGATCTCGGGCGTGACGTACGGATTCCCGTCGCGATCCCCGCCGACCCACGTTCCAAATCGCAGCGGAACGGCCAGCCTGAACGCGTCGGCCGAGCGCGCGAATTCGTCCTCGAACGCAAGCGCGAGCGTGGCGTGCACGTACGCGTCGGCCTCGAGAAGTCGTGTTTCCAGGTACCAGAGCGCCGAGCTCACTTCGTCGAGAACGGTCGGGCGGTCCTGCCGGACCTCGCTCGTCAGCCAGAGCAGTTCCACCTCGCCCTCCAGCGACTGCTCGAGCAGCCTCACTTCGTCCGGCGGCGCGGATTCACGCGCCAGAAGATCGTCGGCCACCCGTGCCTGCAGCCCGAGCAGCGTGCGGCGCGTGGATTCGGTAGGGTGAGCGGTGAGTACGGGACGGATATCCAGGTTGAGCATCGCCCGCTCGATCGCCTCGGCGCTCGCGCCCAGGCCGCGGAGCTGGCGCATCGTCCAGCGGGCGGATGCGGGCTGGGGATCGGTGACGCCCTTGCCGAGATACGAATTGCGGCGCCGAACGCGGTGCGTTTGCTCGGCGGTGTTGATCAGCAGGAAAAAGAGTGTGAATGCGCGCGCCGCCATCGCGCATTGCGCCACGCTGAATCCGTCGATCAGCTTGAGCAGCTGGTCCAGGGTTGGGGCGTCTGCGGCACCGTGCCGCCGGGCCCGCGTCGCGACCCGCAGCCGCTCAACGATCGTGAACGCCTCGTCACCCTCGAGCCGCCGTATGACACGCCCGAGCGCGCCGGCAAGCCACCGAACATCATCGTGGAGTGGGAGGTCGTCTTTTCGGGGAGGGGCCGGCGTGGGCACGGTGAATGATACCCCATCAGCTTGCACCGGCAAACTAAAAGTGTAAACGACAACGGAACAAGGTTTTGTGGATACCACCCCCCTTGGTGAATCGTCCTATAAGAGAATCCCCCGCTACGTTCGCCCCAGGCCTCAGAAATGAAGATTCCCCATAGCCGCCCGATTCTCCTCTCTTTCGGATTGGCATCGACCGCGCTCGTCTTGTGCGCCCTTCTTCTGTTGGAGTGGAAGGATGGAACCGCCGCGGTCGAATCGTTCGAATGGGTGAGTCAGACGCTCGAAGTTCAACGCGAGCTTGCGACCGTCGAAGCGCGGATGAGCGAGGCGGAGTCCGGCCAGAGAGGCTACCTGCTCACCGGCCAGCCGAAGTTCCTCGCCCCGTACACGGCGGCGACAAACGAGGTGCGCACCCGCCTCATGAACCTGCGGCGTCTGCTGGCGGACAATCCCGGCGAGCTGCGACGCCTGCTGACGATCGATTCCCTTTCGCACGCCAAGCTGGCAGAGCTCGATTCGACCCTGAAGCTGGAGCGCACGGGCAACCGCGATGCGGCGGTAAGCATCGTGAAAACGAGCCATAGCGATAGCCTCATGACTTCGATCCGGTCCGGCCTTCAGACGATGACGGCGGAGGAGGCAAGTCTGCTGCGGAGCCGGCAGCAGGCGCTCGTCTCGGAGCTGCATCGCGGAGACATGATCTCGCTGGGTCTTGCCGGGGCTCTCGCCGTAATGCTGATCGCGCTTCTGGTCATTGCGCGGGGGGCAGAACATTACCGGAATCTCGTGACGCTATGCGCGTGGACGAGATCGGTCGAATACGAGGGCGAGTGGATAAGCTTCGAGGAGTATCTGCGGCGGAAGTTCGACATCTCGTCGACCCACGGAATTTCGCCGGACGCTCTGGCGCAGATCCAGGTCGGGCTCGAGGAGCCCCAAAAGAGTTGATCCCTTGCCGGGTAGGCACGCCACTGGTCCCGCTGGTTGACTTGAACTGAAGACTACCTGCCGGCGGCTGTCGGCCTCACGGCTGGTGGCTGCGTGCTTTTCCAACGGTCCCAAACGACTCCGCTCTTTTCGCAGATTAGACGGCGGAGCAAAGCGTTACTTCAGCCGGCGCGCCAATCCGGCCAGATAGTCCGCCGCTTGCGCGATGGGCTTGGCGCCGATGAGCGCCGCCCGGTCCAGCGCCGGAATCCTCGGCTCGCTGTTGACGTTGCGAATACCGAGCCGCTTGCGAAGCTCGTCACGAAACGCGCGCGCGGGCCGGTAGAATCTCTCCTTGTACGCCCGCCACGTGCGCAGGTTGTGCTCCATCAGTTCGGCGCTCTGCTGGTCGAGTACTTCGTCGCGCTCCGCCTCAGTAACGACGTTGACCGCCTTGGCGCCGGCGAGGGTGTTGACAAACTCTCGATCGCTGACTGCCTCGAAGGATTTCATCTCTTTCGCGAGCTGAAACACCTCTTCGCGGAGCTCCGCGGGTGGCAGCTCCTTCAACTGTTCGACGAGCGGATCAGTTGAACCGGTTTGTGTCGCGCTCTTCTTAGCCGTCCGCGATTCGAAGCCGGTAAAGCTCGGGCCACTGTACAGGAGCCAGAGAAACTCCGCGATCGTCGCCGCGACATAGCAGACCAGACCGACGAGGAAAAAGCGCAGGACCGTCGGAGAGGACCTGAGTATCCCGTGCCCGTGCCAGAGGATATTGAGTGCGGAGATCGTCACGCAGCCGGCAATTTTCGTGGGGTGGAGGAGTTGAGTCTGCTTCCACGCACGCGGGACCGACCGGCGCCACTTTTTGGCCTGGATGGCAATCTTCACCCTCAAGTGACTGTTTTCTTGCGACCGCAGTCACGCCTTCTTGACGATTCCTGTTGAACAAAAAATCGTCAGTTTAAGGCTCCGAATCAGAGTGACTTCGCCATGATATGGTCGTCGCCGACCTGATCTCCAAAGTAGAAGGGAGCTGAGCCGACGACCTTGAAGCCCATCCGCGCGTAGAAGCCGACCGCCCATGGCGCTTCCTTCCAGACCTGGAGCCAGACCACGTCCGCCCCGCGATTCTTAGCATCGTCGAAGCACTTGTCCATGAGTGCCGCGCCGACCCCGCGGCCCTGAAAGGCGCCGTCGATATAAAAGCGGACGATCTCGATGGCGCGCTCTCCGTCAACTCCCACAGGAGGGTCGGCACTGGAGCGCATGTACGCATACGCGATCGCGCTCCGCCTGGAATCTTCCACGATCAACATTGTGACGCCGTCATCCGCGATAGCTTCACGGGTCCCTTCGACCGAAAAAGATCGCGCCAGATAGCGACTCAGCTCCGGCTCCGGATGGGTTGGACCATACGTTTCCGTGAACAGTCGCGCGGCAAGGGATGCCATGGTCGCGGCATCATCGACCGTACAGCGGCGGATGGGGAGAGGGGGCATCGTGGGCGTTTAAGGAACGGAACTGCGAGAAGAGTAAGGTAGAAGGTGCGAGGTACTGGGTGCGAGGTATGAGCAAAAGCGCGAATGTGAGCGCAATACCTCCAACCTCGTAGCTATGCTCCTCTCGCACCTCCTACCTTACACTTCTCGCAGTTAAAACACTCGGCGGGCACGCCGGAATCGGCCGTACGTCAGCGGTTGGCTCCGACGGAAATCCTACTTGACAACTCAAACCCCGGGCTGTAATAGAGGGTGTCTTCCGAGCCGCTCAGCAGTGTGGCTCGGGCTACGCGGTGTGTGCTGGACTTACCTGGCCCGTCCCCGGGAGGTCGTACGCAGCTGGTTCGTGTCTTGGCCGTACTGTTATGTGGCCCGTTGCTGTCCGCCACGCCGACCGGCATTACCGGTCAGGCCGAGACGTCGAGGCATCCCGCTACTCCCGAGCAGATCTACCTGATTATCCGCAGTGACGACGCCGGGATGAGTCACAGCGTGAACATGGCTCTCGAGAAACTCATCGAGACCGGCCTCCCCGTTTCGGTGTCGGTGATGTTCCCCACTCCGTGGTACCAGGAGACAGTGGCGATGCTCAAGCGACATCCCAATGTCGCTGTCGGCATTCATCTGACGCTCAATTCAGAGTGGAAGAACTACCGTTGGGGACCCGTGCTGGGCCGCGGTGCGGTCCCGACACTGGTGGACGCGGATGGATACTTCTTCCCGTCCTCGGACGCGCTTCACCAGAATCACCCAGATCTGAAGGAAGTCGAGAAGGAGCTGCGTGCGCAGATCGAGCGGGCGCGCCGGTCGGGACTCCAGATCGACTACGTGGACTACCACATGGGAACGGTGGTTCGCTACCCCGAGTTCCGTGAGATCGCGGAGCGGCTTGCGAAGGAATATGGTTTGGGCATGTCGCAGTACTTCGGGGACATGAGACATGATTCCCAATACTCGGCGGCGCCGCGGGACAAGACCGACAGCCTCGTGGCGATGATCGATCGTCTCCAGCCACGCTTCAATCTCGTGGTTACCCACGTTGGGATAGACGATGCCGAGCTGGGCGCGCTGGTGGACATGAATACGTCCGGCCCGCTCCCCGAGATGAGCAGGAATCGTCAGGGAGAACTGGATGCGCTCACGTCACAGCGGTTCAGGGATGCTCTGAAGGCCCGCAATATCCAGCTATTGACATATCGCCAACTGATCGCAATGCAGGGCCTGAGGTCAATGCGCCGACCCGAAGGTTGAAGGACGCACTCCCGTATTTGGAGGATGGTCATGGAACAACCCGGAGGATTGCTCATGGAGAGAGTACTGGTAGGAAAGCATTCATTGTTGAATAGCAGCTCACGCTGGCTTCGCGCGGCGGGAATGGGTCTGCTGTTCGCGCTGGCATTTGCTGGCACTGCATTCGGTCAGGAAGTACCTGTGTCCGGAACCGTTACGACAGCGGCGGGCGCTCCGCTCCCCGGCGTCACGGTGCGGGTGCAGGGGACAGATATCCGCACCTTTACCGACGTGAACGGGCATTACCGTCTCACTGCTTCGGCCAATGCCACTCTGACTTTTACCCACGTCGGAGAGAAGCCAATCACGGCGGATGTCGGCGGAAGGCCGACAGTCAACGTCACCATGACGGCAGTCGCGTACCTTGAGGAGGTGGTAGTCACCGCCTACACCGAGCAGCGGCGAGCAGACATCACCGGCGCGGTTTCAAGCGCGAACGTCGACGAGGCCAAGAAGCAGACTCAGGCAAGCGTGATCAAGGCGCTGGATGTTGCCGTCCCCGGCGTGACGGTCCAGACGAGCGGCTCGCCAGGTTCGCGGAGCACCGTCCGAATCCGCGGCGTCAGCTCGTTTCAGAACAATGATCCTCTTTACATCGTCGACGGCACGGGGGTGTCGGAATCTTACATCAACTTCCTGAACCCCGAGGACATTGCATCGATTCAGGTCCTCAAGGATGCGTCGGCCGCATCGATCTACGGATCGCGGGCCAGCAACGGCGTGATCGTGATCGAGACGATCAAAAACGGACCAGTGGGACCGCCGAGAGCGACGATACGGGCTCGAACCGGAGTGGCAACTCCGACTAAGGGGTACGATGACATTCTTCTCACGAACTCGCTTGAATACTTCCAGGTCCTCAAGCAGCGTTACATCAACGCGGGTTTGCCGGTACCCACCGGCGTGTACGGAGACCCGAACAACCCGTCGATACCCAACTACTACTACGCCGATCCTAGTGCGATACTGACCAAGGATACCTACGGCCGCATCGTCACCGTGGATAAATCCAAGTACTCATATCCCAACGCCTTGATCGAGCCGGCCAGCGCAGGCACCGACTGGTGGAAAACTGTTTTCGGTTCGGCGCCGGTTTCGGATTACAACCTGGACGTCAGAGGTGGCGGGGACGCCAACGCATACGCCGTCTCCTTCAACTTCTTCGATCAGCAGGGCACGGCCGCGTACAACGACTACCGCCGTGGCAGCGTTCGGGTCAATACCTCGTTCAGCCGGTCCAAGTTTAACTTCGGCGAGAACATCGCCCTCACCGTTGATCGTCATTACGGCGGCACCGGCACCTTTGATGACGCCTCCGGCGAAAACGGCGTTCTCGGAAAAGACATCCTGTTGCAGCCCATCGTTTCGGTCTACGACGTTGCCGGTAATTTTGCCGGGGCAAAGGGCGTACCCGCTGTCAACAGCAGCAACCCGCTCAAGAATGCGTTCGACGCCAAGGACAACATCAACAAGGACAACCAGGTCTTTGGAAACGTCTTTGCCGGCCTGGATCTCAACCCTCAGTTCTCGTTGAAGAGCAAGCTTGGGTTCAACCTTCGTCAGAATTCATTTTCCGGTTATAACGCGATCACCCCGCAGAACAACGAGGCGAACTTTTCGAATTCGGTCTACGAGTGGAACTCACAGGCTACGGATTGGAGCTGGAGTAACACCGCGAGATACGTTAAGACCATCTCCAAGAGCAGCATCGACCTCCTGGTCGGACAGGAAGCCAGTGCTGGTAACAACCGGTTCCTCCAGGGACAGATTGGCAATCTCCTGAACGTTGATCTGAATTCGAGATACGTGCAGGACGCCCTCGGTGACCCGAGCACCAAGAACGTCTTCAGCTATGGCGGTAAGAATGCCCTGTTGTCGTTCTTCGGAAAGGCCGGGCTCAATTACGCGGACAAATACGTCGCGAGCTTTACGGTCAGAAAGGACGGCTCGTCCAACCTCGGCCCTGAACACCGTTGGGGAACATTCCCGGCGGTCGGCCTTGGATGGCGGATCAGCAACGAGAACTTCCTTTCCAACAACAGAATTCTCTCGGATGTCATGCTCCGATACGGATGGGGAATCACCGGAAACCAGAACATCCCGTCAGGACGAATTGTCTCGCAATTCGGCGGTGATCGTGGAGATACGTTCTACGACATCACCGGCTCCAACACGAGCATAGTGGCGGGCTTCCGGCAAGCGTCGCTCGGTAACCCGAACCTGAAATGGGAATCAAGCAAATCCACCAACGTGGGTACGGATCTCTCACTTTTCGAGGGCGCGCTCAACGTCGTGCTGGACGTGTACAACCGCACGACTGACAATCTGCTCTTCGATCCCAGAACGCCGGCAACGGCGGGCATAGCGGATCCGCCAATCGTCAACATCGGCAAGATGCAGAACAAGGGCTTCGACTTCTCCATCGGCCATCAGGCCTCGTGGTGGAATGCCACGTTAAACGGAAGTCACTACAAGAACACGATCCTTACTATCGACGGGGTCCAGACTTTCTTCTATGGCCCGGGCGGAACACGTATCGGCAATCCGACGATCAACCAGGTTGGCCAACCGGTCGGTGCTTTCTTCGGATTCATCGCCGACGGATTCTTCAGAGATGCGGCCGACGTCGCGGCCCATGCGACGCAGGACGGAGCCGCTCCAGGTCGCATCAAGTTCCGCGATGTGAACGGCGATGGAAAGATCGACAACAGCGATCGGACGATCATCGGAAGTCCCCATCCGAAGTTCACGGCTGGACTGGATCTCGGAGCGCACCGCGGAAATTGGGATGCCAGCGCGACCATCTTCGGAACGTACGGGAACAAGATCTTCGAGAACCAGATGGACTTCTACGTCTTCCAGGATTTCTCCTCGAACGTGAGAAAGGACCTGCTTGCGAATTCGTGGACGCCGACCAATCTCAACGCCAAGTATCCGCGACTCGATATCAACGACAGCTTTAGCGGCGCCATCAGCAGCTACTACGTGAAGGACGGGTCGTACACCCGGCTCCGCAACTTGCAGGTTGGCTACACACTGCCTTCCGGTGCCCGCTATCTGCCGGGAGCCAGAGTCTATGTCCAAGGCGAAAACCTGTTCACCAAGACCAACTACGACGGTCTGGATCCGGCTATCCCAGCGGGGAACAACACTGGAGCAGCGGGCGATGTGCGGGATCAGTTCATGGGTGTTGACGTCGGGGTGTATCCGACCAACAAAATATTCAGCATCGGCATAGTCACCTCGTTCTAACGACTCGCCCTTACCTAAGGAATAAACGAAGATGACAACGGTATCTAAAAAGCCCCTGCTCCGCGGCGCAGCGGTACTAATTCTTGCCATAGCCTTTCTATATGGGTGCAAGGATTTCCTGTCCGCCGCGTCCGAGCCACAGGGGACGTTGAATCAAACGACGCTCGCGAATCGCGCGGGCGTCGAAGGATCCCTCATCGCAGCGTATCGAGCGCTGGACTGTACCGACGCGACCAGCGGCAACTGGGGATGCGCGGCCAGCAACTGGGTATGGGGGAGCATCCCGGGCGGCGATTCCTACAAGGGATCTGACATCGGCGACCAGCCCAATATCAACGACGTCGAGGGCTACCACTGGGGTAGCCCCCTCGCCTCGGACTACCTGAACGTCAAGTGGGTTCTGGTCTACGAAGGCGTGGTCCGAGCCAATTCGACGCTTCGACTTCTGAAGCAGGTTCTGGCCTCGAGTCCATCCGAGTTTTCCACCGCGGATGCAAATGGAATCGCGGGAGAAGCCATTTTTCTGCGAGCGCACTACCACTTCGAGGCTTGGCGGATGTGGGGCAACATCCCCTATTACCGAGAGGACGAAACGGATTTCCGCAAGCCGAATGAGGACAGCAGCGCGGTTGCCGCGGATCTTCTTAAGGACCTCGACTCGGCGATCAAGCTGCTCCCGGCCACCCCGCGCAACGGACAGAAGGGACGCGCCGACATGTGGACCGCCAAGGCCTATAAGGGACGCGTCCAGCTTTATGACCACCAGTACGCGAACGCCGTGGCAACCTTCAAGGATGTGGCAGCTAACGGGCCGTATGCGCTGGAAACAAGCTTTGACCACGTCTGGACTGGCTTCAAGAACCTGGAGAACGGAAAAGAGACCATCTGGGCGT
>JBGPHO010000053.1:0-12570 GCA_041484425.1 Gemmatimonadaceae bacterium | reverse complement strand
GCGTACCCGCGCCAGCACGTCCAGTCACTTCAGCACAAGCTCTTCAAGAGCCCGGAGTTTTGCGCGGCCTGCCACAAGCAGTTCATCGACGAGGAGATCAACCACGTCGGGTGGGTGCAACTGCAGAATCAGTACGACAACTGGCGCAAGAGCCGCTGGAATCACGGAAAGGATCCGCGCAAAACCATCGAGTGCCGCGAGTGTCACATGCCGCTTCAGGTATCACACGATCCAGGCGACGGCGATGATCTCGATTACAACCGCTCGCCGGGCGACGGCAAACACCGGAGCCACCGGTTCCTCGGCGCGAACCAGTTCATTCCGCTTGCGCTCAAGCTCCCCGGCGCGCAGGAGCAAGCGCGCCTCACCGAGAAGTGGCTGCGCGGAGAGATCGACATTCCCGAGATCGCCGACAAGTGGCGCAAAGGCCCCGCCATCCCCGTCGAGGTGACGGCGCCGCCGAGCGCGCGGCCAGGTGCGCCGATCACGATTCTGACGGTGCTCACCAACAACAAGGCGGGACACGATTTCCCAACCGGACCGCTCGACATCATCCAGGCCTGGGTCGAGCTCACGGTCACCGACCAGGCGGATCGCGTCGTCTTCCAGTCTGGACAGCGGGATTCTGCCAACTTCATCGCGCCAGGTAGCTTCATGCTCAAGGCGGAGCCGGTGGACCAGAACGGCAACCTCATCGACCGACACAATCTCTGGGAGATGGTGGGTGTGCGTTATCGCCGTTCGCTGTTCCCCGGATTTTCGGATCAGCAGAAGTTCACGTTTCCGTGTCCTGGCGCCCATGTCACCGAGCTTCACGTGACGGCTCGGCTAATGTACCGCAAGGCCGACCAGTACCTCCTCAACTTCCTTTTCGGGAAGGAATCGGGAATCACCGCTCCCGTCACCATGCTGTCTGAGGATCGCAAGACGATCCGTGTGACGAGCGGCGCTTAGGCCGGCGCGCGAATGACGCGTCGAAGACGGTTGTTGCTCATCACGTCGGGCGGCGCGTTCGTGTTTCTCGTCGCGGCCACCCTTGCCACGCTGCGTTGGCGCGAGCCGGAGCAGGCGTACCAGCCCGGTGAGGATCGCGAGGGAATCACTTCGGAACTGGCGCGCAATCTCCCCGCGAATTATCCGCGCGTCACGTTCACCGACGTCACTCGACAGGCGGGCATCGAGTTCCAGCACTTCAGCGGAAAGCGCTCCTCGCAACTTCCGGAGGACATGGGCTCCGGCGCCGCCTGGGGCGACTACGACAACGATGGCTGGGTGGACCTTGTGGTCGCGAACGAAGTCGGTCCGCTCACCATCGCCGACAGCGAACGCCGCCAGTCGCCAGCACGCGCACGGCTGTATCACAACGACCACGGCAAATTCAGCGACGTGACCGACAAGGCGGGAATCGACTTCCGCGGTTGGGGAATGGGTGTCGCGTGGGGCGACTACGACAACGACGGAAACATCGACCTCGTTCTCACCGCGTACGGGCGGAACGTTCTATACCACAATAATGGGAACGGCACCTTCACTGACCGCAGCCGCGTGTCGGGGGTTGGCGCGCCCGTAGGGTTCTGGACCGGCGCGTCATGGGGCGATTACAACCGCGACGGATTTCTCGATCTCTACATCACTGGATACGTGAAGTACAAGCGGCCTGACAAAGGGGGCGCATCGTCGCGTTACGATGTCGAGAATCCTGCCAGCATCAATCCGGCCTCCTTTCGTCCAGAGCGCAATCTCCTCTTTCGCAACAATGGCAACGGCACCTTTACCGAGGTGGCGGCAGCCGCGGGCGTCGCCGACGTCACAGGCCGAGGACTCTCCGCCGCATGGGTGGATTTGGACGGCGATGGCTGGCCCGATCTTTACGTGGCCAACGATCAGTCGGACAACGCGTTGTTCCGCAACCTTGGCAACGGCAAGTTCGCCGACATCAGCCACTCGGCTCGAGTCGCCGACTACCGCAGTGCCATGGGGATCGCTGTCGGCGACTGGGACAATGACGGAGCACAGGATCTTTTTCTGACCCATTGGCTGGCTCAGGAGAACGCACTGTACACCAACCAGCTCAGCGAGTCCAAGAAGCGGGTCACGGGTGGTGACGTGTCCAAACTGACTTTCATGGACGAGGCGGACCGCTTCGGCCTCGGCCAGATCTCGCTCGACTTCGTCGGCTGGGCGACGTCGTTCATCGACTACGACAACGACGGCAAGGTGGATCTCTTCGTCGTGAACGGCAGCACGCTGCAAGACAAGAGCGATTCTACGCAGCTCGTGCCGATGCGTAACCAGCTGTTCTGGAACCAGGGGCGTCGAGCCGGATTCTTTGACGTGTCAGGAGTGGCAGGCGCAGCGTTCGGAAAGGAATTCGTGGGGCGCGGTGCAGCCTTCGCCGACTACGACAACGATGGCGACGAGGACGTCTTCATCGTAAATCACGGCGGACCGGGGATCCTGCTACGAAACGACGGAGGCAATCGCAACCACTGGCTTCAGGTCGAGGTGCGTGGTACGAAGTCCAACCGGCAGGGAATTGGGGCCACGGTTCGGGTAGTCGTAGGCGACACGACTCAGACCCGGCAGATCGGGGCGCAAAGCTCGTATCTGTCGCAGAACAGTCTCATCGAGACGTTCGGACTCGGAGCCGCGGTGCGAGCGGACACCGTCGAGGTGCGCTGGCCGGCGGGCGCGCGTGTCGTGCGAGCCGGCGTGTCGTCGAATCAGCGCCTTCTCATCACCGAGGGCGAGACGTCGGAAATCGGTCGCGCGCAGGTGCGGGATTTCTGGAAACTCTATCGGGAGGCCACGGTCCTTCGTACGGCGCGAATGACCCAACGCGCGTCCGATACCTACGCGCGCGCGCTCGAGCTCAATCCGCGCCACGAGGATGTTCTCTATTACTACGGCAGCATGCGGCTCGACCTCGGTGATTTTGCCGGAGCGGCGCGTGCGTGGACCACGCTCGTTGCCGTCAATCCTTCGAGTGCGCGCGCACATTCGGAGCTGGGCTCGCTGTACCTCTGCCTGGATGCCGGGGCCCCGTTCCAGCTTGACTCGGCCGAGCGGCACTTCGAGCGCGCCCACGAGATCAACAAGGAGGAGAATGGGCCGCTCGTTCACCTCGGCGAAGTCGCGCTGCTACGCGGCGATCTCGCTGCCGCCAAACGCAACTTCGACGCGGTGCTCGTTACGCACGCCGGCAACGACCTCGCGCGGTTTTATGCCGGGTACGTCGAGTGGAAGAATGGCAACACCGAGCTCGCGCAACAGCAGTTCGCGCGCGCCGTCGCGGCGGCTGCAAGCACCGCTCCAGCCGCGCCTGCCCCAGGTGAGGGCGATACCAAGCGCGGCACAGTCGCACTTGCTGCCGAGAACCAGCATTGCGACGAACTACGTACGCCCGCGAGGCAATTGCGAACAGCCGACCCGAAGCGTGACATTGTGACGCGCTACCGAGAGCTGAACAGGGTGCTCACTTTGGGCCGAGCAAGAGCACGTTGAGCCGGTCGTCAACGCCGCCGACGTGGCGAGTGTTGTAGTGACGTAGATAATTCTGGTGCGCCTCATCCGTCGGATACTTATCCGCCGGCGCGTACGGGTATGACTCGATCTGATGGAAAGGAAGCGGAGTGACCGTTGTACCGAATGCCGTGTTCAGATCGGAGTCCTTGATCCAGCCATCGGTGTAGAGCAGGAAGTCGCGCTTCCAACCTGGCGGCAGCGACTTCGCGGAGCTTGCGTCGAACTGAATGGTCGCCTCGTCCCCCGGCCCCATGATCATGTACATGTCGTCGGGATTCCGCAGCAGCGGCAGCACATCGCCGAAGCGAGTGAACGCGCCCTCGATTGGCCGCCAGGGTGACTCCTTCGCGACGTCGTCGTAGGCAAACCAGTACGGACCGTAGCGACCACCTTTCCGATACATGCGGGAGAAGCCGCGGAAATGGAGATCGGCCGATACGGGCGCCAGCGTCGTTGTTTTCACCGAGCTGCTTGCTAAATCGCGAGAGACGAACGCCTGGTCCCAGTATATCTGCATGTTCGTGCGAATGCGCACGTGATGATCGGCGGTCGGAAACTTCCCTGCCAGATCCACGACGATCGTCTTGTTCTTGCCCGAGGGAAAGCCGATGTTCGCGATCGCGGTGCGCCACCGGCCCTTCGCGTCGCGCACTTCGAGAGAAGGCGACGCTATCCGGATCGCGGATTGCTGCCCGAGCGCGACGTTGATGCTGGCATCGGTCGGATAGATCCAGCCGCGCAGGAAGAGGAAGCTTCGCGGGCGATCTGCGTTCTCACCGAGATCCAGAATTAGATCGTGCGGCTCGACCACTCCCTGATATCGCGTGGGTGTGAGGTTCGAAACGTACACGTCGTCGCTCTCGCGCAACGCCGGCAGGACGTCGTTGCCTCGCTCATCAGTGGCGGAGAGTGGCAAGTAGCGTTGCGCGACTTGAAAGAGATGAAGGCTCACGGGTCCAGGCGGCACGAAGCGCTCGTCCACGAACACGTCCACCGAATCCGGGTGATCGACGGCAACCAGCTTGACCTCATCGGCGTACGCCGTTTCCCAAAGCTCCTCGGTGAGCTGGAGGACGTAGCGTCCGTCGTGCGGCTGGAGCGCATCGCCCGGAATGCGCAGGTATTCCTGCGAGGCGCCCGCGGGAGCAAAGGCGCTGGTGCTGCCCATGAGGCCCAGGGGCATTCCCAGGGCGCTTCGCCACATCGCATCGGTCACGAACCGGAAGCGCTTCCCGTCCCACGTATACGCAAGGGCGCACGAGCCCTTGAGCATTTCGCGCTCGACGACGTCCTGGTCAGAACCCGGGAAGTATATGGTCTGCGGCACGCCGTTCGGCCACTCCACGCGGAGCACGTCGGCCTTGAGGTGCGGCCCCAGCCCAAAGTGCGTCACGCGACCGGTGGCGACGCGTGTCTGGTAGATCTCACCCGCTCGAAGCTCCAGCCTCGCCCCGATGCCCAACGTGTTGTTCTTACCGCTTCCGGTGCGCAGGGCCTTGAGCTCCACGTTGACCGCGAGGTTGCTGTTCCCGAAATCGTTGCGAAGGAGTCGTGGCGCGCCGGTGCCGTCGATCAGGAACAGATCTTCGTCGCCATCGTCATCGACGTCCGAGACGGCGATCGCGGACGCTCCGGCCGCCCGCACCGGAGCTGGAATCAGCGTCGATCGATCGAGAAACTTGCCAGTGCCGTCGTTCCGAAAGAGAAATACAGCAGGAGAACCCTTGCCGCTCGTGCTCTTCCCCACCACCACGAGGTCGAGCCAGCCGTCATTGTCGTAGTCCACGAACGTCGCTGCCAGTCCGGGTGTTGACCGGAGCGCCTGCAGCGCAGCCGTCGACCGGTGGTCGCGAGTGAAGGTGCCGTCGCCCTTGTTGAGCCATAACGCCGGCTCGCCGCCATTCGCGCTCGCGACGAAGAGATCGAGGAATCCGTCGTTGTTATAGTCCCCCACCGCGGCAGCCCCTGAACCGCCGCCGCCTGCAAGTCCGCTCGCGGCTGTGACATCGCTGAAGCGTAGTGCACCACCATTGTGCAGGAGCGCGTTGCTGCCATGCTCGTTCGTGACGAAGAGGTCGATGCGTCCGTCGCCATCGAAGTCGCCGAAGACGGCGTCGGTACCGCCGCCGCCGGCGAGACCGAAGTCTGACGTTGCCTCCGTGAAAGTCCCGTCGAGATTGTTGCGGTACACGGTGCGCTGACCGTTTCCAATCAGTAGGAGGTCCAGGTCGCCGTCCTGATCGAGGTCGACGAAGACCGCCCGCCTGGCTGCTTTCACGTCCCCAACCCGAGCCTTCACAGTCACTTCCTCAAAAGTCCCGTTGCCGCGGTTGCGGAACAGGTGGCCACGCCCCTCGCCACCGATGACGAAGAGATCCAGCCAGCCGTCGTTGTCATAGTCCGCGAAGGTGGCGTACGCGGCGCCCTGCGGAAGGGAGATGCCCGAGCGCTCGGTGGCATCTCCGACGAATCCGCCCTGAACACGATAGAGGTGTGCGACGGATCTCCGCAGTGCCGGCGACCACGTCGAGACGAATAGGTCATCCGTGCCATCGCCGTCGACATCGCCGACGGCAAGTGCGGTCGGTACGTCCTGGCGCTCAGGGGCGGCGACACCCCCGGTGGGCGCCTCCGTGCCTGCGAGACCCGCGTCGCTCGTGGCATCGGTGAATTTTGCCAGGTCCACCGTCGCTCGCTCTCGCGCTCCGCGGATCGTGATGAACGACTTCGGCGCAAAGGTAATGACCGAACGTCCGGGGATCGGACCCTCAGTCCATTTCACTTCGTCCAGCGACGCCTGATACGGCGCCGTGACCTCCATCAGACGGAAGAAGCGGTCGAGCGTCGCACGCGCCTGCACGATATTTCCCGCCCGTAGCAGCTGAATCGCGCTGTCCAGATACGTTCTAGCCTCCTTCGGAGGCTCGGGTGGTATCCGCCGCACGTCCTCGAGCTGCCGAACGACGCTGTCGGCTTCTCCGCGCCGCGCGAGCGCATCCACCAGCTTGAGTCGTGCGGCGAGATTCGCCGGCGCCACCGCAAGCACGTCCCTCAGCCGGCCTTCGTACCTGCGGGCCGAAGCGCTATCGTGTTGCTGCGATTCGAGCTCGGCAAGCGCATACAGCACGCGCGCATTGCCAGTGGTGTCGCGGCGGAGCTGCTCGAGCGTCGCACGTGCGTCCGCGGGACGTCCCGTCAGCGAGTAGAGTCTCGCCAGTGCGAGACCCACTTCGGTACTCGAGGGATCCAACTCTCGCGCCCGGAGTAGCTGCTTCTCTGCCTCGGCGTAGCGGCCTGCCTGGAGGTAGGTGAGCCCTAGGTTCGCGTAGCCGAGGGGGTCGTCGGGCGCGAGCTTGGTGAGCTTCCTGAACTCGGATTCAGCCTCCGGCAATTGGTTTCGCTGGAGATAACTCAGTCCGAGCATGCGAGCGGTGTAGAGATCTTCGACGGACGCCCGCTCTGGTCGACAGGCGGTGATTGCGGCACTCAACACGGCACCGAGGCAGGCAGCTAGCGCTCGCCGCACCTTCAGATTCATTCGCACCTCATCAGCGGTCCGTTAGCAACGAGAAGAAAAGAAGAAGAAAACCACTGCGAGAAGAACAGTTCGCTGTTAGAAGATGCCTATCGCCCGGGTAGATGCCAGTTTTCAGCCTTCTCGCAGTTAAGAGGATTCTTTCTGGTGCTCAGTCCGCGACCGGTCAGAGCCGTGCAGTCGCGACCGCGCGTGGCAACGTGAAGGAGAAGGTGCTTCCGCGACCGGGCGCGCTGTCGCACCAGATCATTCCCCCGTGCGCTTCGACTACTCCCTTCGCGATCGCGAGCCCGAGTCCGACTCCGCGGTGATCGCCGTTGCGTGCTTGCCAGAAATCGTCGAACAAATGCTCGATATCAGTGGGGGCGATTCCTGGCCCTGTGTCGGTAATGTGAATCGCGACGTGATTGCCGTTGGCGGCCGCGCGTATCGTCACGTTCCCGTGCTCCGGCGTGAATTTGATCGCGTTGCCCACGATGTTTCCGACGATCTGCGACACGCGGAATGGATCCGCGCGAACGGTGACTCCATCGTCTGGCGGAACCGCCTCGAGATATATCGCTCGCTTTTCCGCGAGCGGTCTGAACGTCTCTTCCGCCTGACGGAAGATCGTGGCAACCGCCACATCCTCCAGGTCGAGCGTGAACTTGCCAGCATGCATGCGCACGGTGTCGAGCAGGTCGCCAATGAGCCGGTTCATCTGCCTGCCGGTTCGGAGCGCGACCTCCAGCAATTCCGTTCGCCGCGCGGGGTCGAGCTCTTCCTGGAGCAGCAGATCGGTGCTGGTGATGATGGTGTTGAGTGGATTGCGCAGATCGTGCGCGACGACGCCGAGCACCTCCTCACGCGCCTGCGCCAGCAGCTCCGCGACATGCCGTTTTTCGCGCTCGGCGTCGTAGCTGCGACCCACTTCTTCGTTGAGCTTCTTGAGGGCCGCCGCCCGTGATTCGGCCAGCGTCCGCGCGCGATGCAACGCCCCCATTGTCGTCGTTATCGTCGCCGCGACGATGACGAAGGCGATGATCTCGAGGGCCTCGATGCGGTCGATCAGGAGCGAGCCGCCGGGCGCCAGAAAGTTCAGATCGATCAGCAGCAGCGACAGGCCCGTCGCCAAACTGGCGGGGCCGGGTCCACCGTACCAGGCCGAAATCGCCACCGCAGGTACGAAGAAGAGGAAGCTCGGCGTCGGCCCGTCTCGCCGCAGAATCAAGGTTGCGCCGAGCGCGATCGCCGTGGCCAGGAGCGCCAACGCATATCGCGCGAGTGAATAACGAAGATTAGCTGACCGCAGGTGAGATCCGACCAAGCGCCCGTCCCGGCAGTTTCGGCTCGGACCACCGCCCTCGCCGGCCGATCCGACGTCCTACATGAGTACGCGAGGACGAAGGATTCCGTTGACGGAGCAAGCGATCGGGGGACTACCCTCTATTTGGCCGTGCGGGTTGCGCCAGAGCTCTCGAAGGCGACGTCGATCAGGGGCGTTTAAGACAGGATTCCATTATCGATCTTTTCGCCGCGCGACGATCGTTAATGGTGTCGTAGAACTCGTCGAAGTAGCGGAGGGTTTCTCGAACTGTCCCGCGATCCATCAGCTTGCCAATCGGATCGCTGTACAGTGCGTAGATCTGGGGCTTCTTCTCGTTGAAGACGGCAAACGCTTTATCGTAGGACTCGGCATCAGTACAGTAGCCTCGGAACAGACGCTGCCGGACGTTTGGAAGATTCAGTCTCTCATCGGATGTGGCGTAACGCGCATTCACCGCTCCGGCAAAATCGAAGTCGTACGCAATGGGCATTATTTCGCCCTGGCTGCCGAAAAAGAGCTCGACATTGTGAAGTCCTGCTACGGAGAAATCGGTGTTTCCGATGAAATACTCGAACACCCCGAACAACGCATCCTGTGAGGGATCGAGGTCTCCGGCAGTAGCCCCTTTCTGCTCCATCACTTTCCCGCCCAGGCGGGCGGCCAGGGCGCCCGGTTCCTCCATCAGAAAGCCGTATCGACGGGCGCGCACTTTTCCATCGGCGCTATCTGCGTAGGCCAACTTCAGCAGGCGCGCCTTGTGGCTCACCGGGGTGAGCAGCTGGTAGATGCGATACAGCTGGTACTCCTGGAGGATGTACTGCTCGTACGCGTCCCTGTCCTCGCAGTAGCTGACAAGCTTGGGCTTGTCGAGCTTATGGAAGATCGTCCCCTTCGATGTCTGGCCACTGAAGTTGAGACGTAGCGGTGGGAAGTCGCACATCCGGAGTCGCCAGATCCCGCGCGTGCGCGCCTTGATTGGAACGGTAACGACACCGCCATCAGGGGCCTTGTAGGAAAGAGTGGCAGGACGCCACGGGGCATTCGCGTGTTTGTCCCCGCGAATCTTGCCGATGTTGGCGGTGAGAGTCACCTCGATCGGCTCCTGCGATTCAAAGAAGGGAGCCACCCCCATGTGTTTCGTCGAGTCATGAGCGCCAGCGACGCCACTCAGGAGTTTCGTGGAGTCCTGGGCGTCCGCAACACCAGTCAGGAGTGCGGCGGCGAGCAAAGCCGCAACGCCGGTGAAGCACAATGCGCGAGGAGTCTCAGCCGTCATGGGACTGTCTCCGAAGGGGGGCGCTCGAATATCGTAGTGCCGGGCATTTCGCGCCATAGTTGCCGCTTCCGGCCCGCAGGCTATGATTGGCGGGTGCTCGAGCTTATTCGGACGCTTCTGCTCATCGTTTCTTTCTCCGTTCACGCCGGCTGCCAATCCGTGGCGGCACCGGAGTCCATCGCGAGCGGCCGAGGCGTATAGTGCGGATAATGGGAACAACGCTCCAGGATGCGTTCTCGGGAGCAGACAACGCAATCTTTGAAGGACTGCGCAGCCGGGGACACATCGCCGGGATCGTTAACGGCTCGCTCCCAAGGCAGTTCGTGCTTTATCAATTGCTGCGAACTATCCGGCCCTCCAAACATGCATGGGGTCGTAGCTGGCGCCGCGAGTTGGTCAAGTCGCCCGGTGCGTTCAAGGCGCGCATGAAGGTCCTGGACAGGGCACTGCGAACCTCACCCATCGCCTTCGATGCTGTACTTCACGTGGGAGGCCTCTGTGCGCCTTTTCAAGGGGCCTATCCCAGGCCGGTCGCGCTGTTCTGCGATTACACAACCAAACTTGCGGAAATCAACTATCCGCCCTGGTTCGGGCTGAAGCCGAATGAGGCTCTGGAGTGGTATGCATTAGAAACCGAACTGTATCAGTCGAGCGCGCTCATCATGACGGCAAGCGAGAACACCAAGCGATCCTTCGTTCAGCATTTCGGGGTGGACCCCTCCCGCGTCACCGTCGTTGCCGAGGGAGTGGATCGCGTTCACCAGCACGCCGGTAAGACATATGCGGAAGACACGGTGCTGTTCGTCGGGATCGATTTTCCAAGAAAGGGAGGCCCCACACTTCTGCAGGCGTTCGACGCGGTGCGGCGTCGGCGTCCGAGGGCCCGACTCTGGATCGTGGGCCCTGATCCGGGCGAGGCGGCGGAAGGGGTAACATGGTTCGGGCGGGCTAACCGGGAGACGCTCAACTCGCTGTTCGCGCAGGCGACGGTGTTTACGATGCCCTCGATCTGCGAACCGTTCGGCCTCGCGATGATCGAGGCCATGTCGCATGGACTACCCGTTGTGGGAACTACGGTCGACGCCATGGCAGAAATCGTAGAGGAGGGCCAGAGTGGCTTTCTCGTGCCGTCGGGTGACGCCGTGACGGTCGCTGAGCGTCTGGTCCAATTGCTGGAAGACTCCGCCCTCGCCCAACGGATGGGCACACGTGGTCAGGCCCGAGTGAGCAATCAGTTTCTGTGGCGACACGTGGTTGACCGTGTGGAAGCAGCACTCCTGAGAATGCCACTATCCCGATAACTGATCGACCCGCTCATCCACCTACGAAGCGCCGCGCGCCTCCTCGCGCACCTTCCGCAACGAAATCGGATCTACCCCGGAACTTCACGAACAAAGATCGGATTCGCGTACAGTCGCAACAGCTTTGCCGTGTTTTGCGGGGGCGAGAAACTGTTGGGGCCGACGACTACGTACAGCCCTCCACTCCTGACGAAGCGATCGCGCGTTACGATGCCTTTGATGAGAGGAACCAGCAGACGCGCGTCGCCACCGGTAATCGATCGCAGATCGATCACCAGTCGCCGCGCACCGGCTGAGTCCGCGCTGGCAAACATACTTTGCAGGAATGCGTGGACAGGCTCGGCGCCCTCACGGGGCGTCCGAGCGAGCCTCACGTAAACCGTGCGGTTTGCAACATTTATCGAGTACGAATTACTCTGTTGCCGTTGCTCCAGTATCAGCGACGTTGCGGGTCGCTGATAGGTCCCGGTCGGCTCCATGCAACTCAGTGCCACCAGAATGAGGCCAAGCCAAAGTCTGCTCATACTCGATCTCACGGAAATGGACGGGGGCGCGGCCAGGGCCACGGCCATGGGTCGAACGAGCGCGCGCCCGCGATTCCGCGTACCGCTGCCTCGCGGATCTGCGGATCGCTCGAGCTGAGAAGCTGAGTGAGCGTCGTCTGCGAGCTCTCGCCCGACTTCATAAGGGCGCGAATGAGCCCGCGGCGGACTCGATCGTTTTTCTCCGCCTTGAGCGCGTCGCGGATGGCGGGTAGCGCGCCCGCGTCTTCAATCTGCCCGAGTGCCCACGCTGCCTTGAGACGCGTGTCCGCGCTTTCGTCGCTCAGAAGTCGGAGCAATCCGGCCGGTGCCTTCGTGCCATTCTCATCCATCTGGCCGATCGCCCACGCCGCTGTGCCGCGCACGTTCGCGCTGCGGTCGCCCGTCGCGGCTCCCAGGACGTCAATCGAAGAACGATCGCCGATATTTCCAAGACCCCACACCGCCGTTTCACGCACTCGATCTTCGGCGTCGCCGCGGATCGCGGCTGTCAGGGCGGCAATGCCACGCCGATCCTCGATGTTTCCGAGTGCCCACGCGCTCATCTCCCGCACCCGGGCGTCCGTATCGTGAGCCAGAGTCTCGCTCAGCGCATCGACCGCCTCGCGCGCCTCGAGGTTGCCCAGCGCCCACGCTGCCACCCTGCGCACCGCCGGTGAGTTGTCCTGGCGCACGACACGAATGAGGAGAGGAACGCTGCTCGTCGAATCCATGTGACCCACGGCTGCGACAGCAGCCAGGCGCACTTTTTCCGCGTCGTCGCTGAAAAGACCGACGAGGGGTTTCACGGCGCGGCCGTTCTCGATCCGCCCGAGTGCCCACGCCGAGTTGGCGCGGACATCTGTAGATGGATCACGTAGAGTGCGAATGAGCGGATCGACGCCGCTCTGTGCCTCTACGAGTCCCAGTCCGAGCGCGGCGACTGACCGCAGCGCCGCATCGCTCGATCCCAGCCGCGTCACCAGCTCGCCGCCCACCAACTCGGCCTTCTGTGTGCCAATGAGGCGGACCGACATCTCGCGCACGCACGCATCGTCGGAGGAGAGTCCGGCGAGGAGACGTTGAACGTCGGCGGCAGGCATTGC